>JAHQWH010000046.1 GCA_029856105.1 Promethearchaeia archaeon
GACTTATGTTTTTATTTCCCCTCTATTTCCTGAAATAACTGATTTTCGCGAAATTATTCAAAAATCGATAAATTTTACAGATTATTACTTGTTTGAAAATCTTAATTTTCGACCACATAACATTCAACGTATTTTAGAAGTAATTAAGAAGTCTTATCCTAAACTCTTGCCCGTATATCAAAAATTAAGAAGAGATCATTCAAGATGGGACTTAATAGAAGAGGACATCAAGAACTATTGTGAGAATAACGATCTTAATTTTCACATTGAATTTCATCATGGAGGATTTTCAAAATCTTAACATTTAGAGATTTAATACAAATTGACTAAAAACTTAATAAAACTGTAAGAGTCATATTCTATTTCTTTAGCTAAGTTATAGTTTGAAACAATATCATTTTTCGATCTTTTTAGAAGAAAAATTATAATTAAATGCTAACAAATTCTTGGAATTTGTACTAAAAGGTCAAGATTTTGATTTACCTATAGAAGAAAACCTCCAAAATTAACATTATTGTCGAAATAACCCTTTTTTAAATGATTTAGTATGTTCTATCGTCATAGAAAAAAATCATTTTCAATAGCTTTTATATAGTTTAAAAACAAACTATTTTTAAGGATTCCATATAATTTGAGCTAACATTGGATTTCAAGGCGATAAAACGCTTCGTACGCCTGATTAAGCCCTCTATTAAGCTCTAACAAGAGTTTAATTATCTCTTAACCTATATATTTCGGCTCGAATTAGAGGATCTTTGTTCTTTTTTTTATTATTGAATAACGCATTAATTTAAAGATGAAATCCATTCTAAATTTAGACTAACATCTTTTTGTGGCAGAAATTATTAATCTTAGATTTTTTCTTTTTGAAATTATTGTAATATTTTTTTTTTTTTGTACAAATATTTTTATATAAATTAATGGTAGTTTTATTGTTAGATTTTGACTTAAGAATAGATAATCATCAAATATTGCATAATTCTATAAAGGCGAATATTATGGAAACAAAGGTAAGTTTCACATTTTTAGGGGGTGTAAATGAAGTAGGAGGTAATATTATTCTTTTAGAAGATTTTACCTATGATGTGAAAGTTTTACTTGATTTTGGAATTAATATAAAAGATTATAATGATCAATACGAAAGATATGAAGCACCAAGTTCAATAAAAGAATTATTAAAGATAGGATTATTGCCTAAAGCGGAAATATTTTCAATCGACAATTTATATACTGATTATAAGGCGAATAAAAACCAGGATTGTAATGATTTGGAAACGAATATCGATGGAATTTTTGTCAGCCACCCTCATAAAGATCATTTTTTTGGATTGTCGTTTGTTAATAGAAATATACCAATTTACACGGGAGTTTTTACCAAAAAAATTATTTCTGCTTATTATAAATGCTCCAAAGATTCAATCACTAATAATTATGGCGGATTAAACTGGAATTTGTTTCGTACGGGCGATATTCTTGATATTAAGGGATTAGAAATAATACCGGTGCATGTAGATCATTCGATCCCAGCCGCTTATGGTTTCATCATTAAAACATCTGGAGGTATTGTTGTTTACACGGGAGATTTTCGTATGCACGGCCCTCTAGCTTCTATGACTCAAGATTTTCTAGACGAGATAAAAAACGCTCTTAAAGTGCCACACCAACAAGAAAATAATAAAGGAAAAATTCAAAAACCCCGTGAAACTAAAATTAAACTCTTAATTTGTGAAGGTACACACATTCATAAGGGAGCAATCGAATCCGAAAATAATGTAGAACAAAATTTAGAACAGTTATTTACCAAACACCCTTTTGATTTTCTATTAGTAAAATTTGATCGTTTAGATTGGGACCGTTTTAGGACGTTTTCTTCAATTGCAAAAAAATTTGGATGGAAATTTATCATAACTGAAAAAGACGCTTATTTTTATTACCTTTTGAACAAAGATGAAATTTACGAAAGTATGAAAAATCCGAATATAACCGCGGATGATCACATCTTAATTTTAACTATAGGACCTGTGAAGTATCGTTGGCAAGAAAAAATAAGACAAGCGATATTCAAAGAAGAGAAAGGACATCGTTTAATAAAATATAACGAATTAAAAGAGTTAGATAGTGGTTTTTTCTTTTACATTACTTCATTGCGCAGAGATATTATAGAAAAATTTAATCCACATTTCAGGGGTGCATTTATTTCTTCTAGTATTGACCCTTACACTGAAGAATTTATTGATAATAATAGGACTTTAAGCCGATTTTTCCGCAAAATTGGAATTCCTTCTTATAGAATACACGCTTCAGGACATGCGATGCCACACCATTTAATAAACTTTATAAAAACGGTAAATCCTGAACATTTAATCCCTATTCACACTGAACAACCACATTTTTTTGAAACATTTTTTAGAAATTCAAACATTAACATAATAATTCCTACAAAATATGAAACCATAGATTTACCATAACCAAAGCAGAAAGCCACATCCTTTTCTAATTCAAAGGAAATTAAATTAATATTTCGTGGTGTAAAAAAAAATATATGAAGAAAAAGTGTTCAAAATGTGGAATGATCCGTTCGAATAAAGATCTTGTTAAGTTAGAAAATGCTAACTATATTTGCTTTTCATGTTGGAATCGGAATTTAAAAGAGAAAAATAATTCAAATAAAACTGACTCTAATTAAAAAGCTCATCTATAATTGAGCACAAGTTTAAAACTAATCGTAAGAAATTAAATATGTATATGTTGTTAAGTTAAATTTTTTGATTTTAATATCCATTTGGCTGTTCTTTTGAGGTAAGAGTGGCATTTTAATTACGAACTTACTATCTTCCAAGTAAATATTGTTGTAAAACATGTTCTTGTACCGATCCCAATCGATATACATATTTATATTATCTTTTTTAAGAGATTGGATAACCGACATAAAATACCTCAATTAAATTATTATAAATTGAATAACCTACTGCAACAAAAGTTCTATCGCTTAAATCTTGTACGATATACCCTTAATCTGTTGAATTAATTAAAGGTGAAATATGTAACACGCAATACTGAACAATCTTGGCAACCAATATATTAATAAAAAAATGGCATATTTATATGTTTCGATGATTTCCTAAAATGAATAATTAATCAAAACATTAATATGAGTTTCCTTATATTTATAGATTAATTAAAGGCGAATCTGGTTTAAATTATGAGCTATGGTTTTTTTGGGAAAGTTTTATGGGTTGATCTAACAAACAATAGTTTTGAGGAGGAGGAGGAGCTTCCTGAAAACATGTATCGTCAATTCATGGGAGGATATGGGTTAGGGTGTAGATTATTATTTGAAAGAATGGACTCAAAAGTAAAACCCTTAAGCCCCGAGTCAATTATAGGATTTTTTCCCGGGCTACTAACAGGTACTGCAGCTCCCTTCTCAGGTAGATTTATGGTTGTAGGGAAATCCCCGCTAACGGGAACATGGGGCGATGCGAATAGTGGTGGTACTTTTGGACCTGCCATAAGAAAATGTGGTTATGATGGAATTTTGGTTAAAGGTGCTGCTAAAAACCCAAAATATATTTCTATAATTGATGACAAAGCTGAAATCTTAGATGCTTCTGATATTTGGGGGAAAGATGTTATAGAATCTGAGATAGTCCTAAAAAGTAAACATGGAAAATTAATAAAAACAGCAGGAATTGGAAAAGCAGGGGAAAAATTATCTAAAATATCAGGAATTGCGAATGATAAAGGAAGAATTGCCGCACGTTCTGGTTTAGGAGCCGTTATGGGTTCAAAAAAACTAAAAATGATAGTTCTTAAGGGAAATAAGAAAGTTGTAATTTGTAAACGTGAGAACTTTTTGAGTTTAATAAAGGATTATTATAAAGTTACGAAGATTAAACCATTATCCCCTATGAAAAAGAATTTTTTAAGTGAGATATTTGGAATGGTAAAATCCATCCGTAGACTTAAAATTGGAATGGCTGCTTCACCAACTCTTATGAGAACAATTTATCGCTATTTTGGAACTACTATTGGAAATGTAATTGGTGCTGAAACTGGAGATTCTCCCATTAAAAATTGGTCTGGAATAGGAATGTATGACTTTCCTTACGAAAAATCAAAGTTATTGTCCTCCATTAATATAAACAAATATAAAGTAAAAGAATACGGATGTTTTAGCTGCCCTGTTCAATGCGGAGCTATTTTAAAAGTTCCTGAATTAAACATTGAAGAAATGCACAGTCCTGAATACGAGACTTGCTGCTCATTTGGTTCTCTTTTACTCAACAACGACTTGCTTTCTATATTTAAAATTAATGACCTGTGTAATCGTGCGGCAATCGACACTATTTCCACTGGTGTAACAGTTGCTTTTGCAATTGAATGTTTTCAAAATAATCTTTTAAATTTAGACGATACAGACGGTTTAGATTTAAAGTGGGGTGATAGTAAATCTATAGTAGAATTGGTCCGTAAAATAATATTAAGAGAAGGTATCGGTGATATATTAGCTGATGGAGTAAAAATAGCTTCTGAAAAAATAGGGAAAAATAGTAAACAATACGCCATAACTTCATTAGGCTCTGAAATTCCGATGCACGATCCTCGTTATTTTAAATCATTAGCTTTTACATACGCGTTTGATCCGACCCCCGGAAGGCATACAGCAGCTAGTATCGATTTTTCTCAAATTGGACCATTTGATAAATTTGAGAAAAGCTTAAATTTCCCCAAAAAGTGGAAAAAAAACGAAGAAAAGAAGGTAGAGGCACAGGTAATCAATACGGGCTTTCATCAAATCTTAAACTGTGCCGGTATGTGCATGTTCTCGCCTTCCTTTGGGCCCTATCCTTTTATTGATCTTTTAAATTCTTTAACGGGTTGGAATACTAATATTGAAGAATATATAAAAACCGGAATAAGAATCCAAACCTTACGTCAAGCGTTCACGATACGAGAAGGTATTGATGTAGCGCAAAACGAATTGCCCGATAGAATAATCGGATTACCACCTGCTGAAAAAGGGCCGTTAAAAAATAAGACAGTAGAGTATAAGGAATTTTATAAAGAATTTTGCAACAGAATGGGATGGAATCCTGAAAATGGCTATCCATTAAAAGAGACTTTAAAAGATTTAGACCTTGAATTCGTAATTAAAGATTTATATTAAATACACAACTTTAATTACCTATAAGGCTAATTAACTAGAATTAATTCATTCCAATGACTTCTAAGAACATTATTTCAAATGATGAAAAGAATTTAAAGTCTTATCTCAAAAGGGAGTTATTAACCGGTGCAAAGCGGTTAAAAAATAAATATCCCCCAATTTCCGAAAACATTAAAGGAGTCCCTAAATCTTTAAAAATCGAGAAGATTTACGAGTTAAAGGAAAATCATAAAAATTTTTATCTTATCATTACAAAAAATTACTCTAAAAAGCCAAGATATAGGCATTTTTTGGCGATTTTGTTAGCTTCTCAAAGCTCCGATTTATTAGTTAGCTTAGCAAAAGGATTCAGTAAAGAACATAATTTAAAATTAATCCAATTCTCAATATATCCTCAACACTTTAGAGTTAGTTTGCTCTCTTTAAAAGAATTAAATACTGCAAATAACTTATCGGAATCAATCAATTTATTAAAAGAATTCAGAAACAAATATCGAAAAGAGTTAGAGAACCTTAAAAATTTAATTAAAAATGGATAATTTTTAACAAAGGACACAATATTAATATTAATTAATCTATTATAGATTTTGAATCAAAATTCTAATATTGATGTAAAATGTCATTTAGAGAAAACACTGTTAAAATTATAAGCACTCTTGGTCCCGCTTCGAGTTCAAAACCGATGATTAAGCGCCTAATTGATGCTGGCGTTGATGTTTTTAGGTTGAATTTTTCTCATGGAACACACGAAGAAAAGGGTGAAATTGCCGATAGAATTAGGAGTGTTGATGATTATGTTGGAATTATGGCAGATATTCAAGGACCCAAAATAAGGGTTGGTAAATTTAAGAATGACGAGGCATACATATTAAATGTTGGACAACAAGTAGATGTCTACGAAAGTGAAATCCCGGGAGGCGGAGACCAAACTCAATTTTCCATCCCCTTAGTAGGATTTTTGAAATCAATGAAAAAAGGAGATGTGTTCTATGTTAACGACGGGATTATTAAAATTCAAGTTAAAAGTAAAGAAAAGAATCATTTGATAGGAGAAGTAATTGCCGGTGGACTAATAAGCAACAATAAAGGCGTAAATATCCCCAGTGGAGAATTAAAACAATCTGTTCCCACAGAGAAAGATATTAAAGACCTTGAATTTATCGCTGATCTAAACCCCGAATTCGTAGCAATTTCTTTTGTATCTGGAGGAGACGATGTCCTTACAGTTAAAAAACTCCTTGAAAATTACGGAAATAACGAAATAAAATTAATTTCAAAAATCGAACGACCTATAGCATTAGATAATTTTGATCAAATTTTAGAAGTATCCGATGGTATCATGATTGCGAGAGGTGATTTGGGTGTCGAAATTTCTCCAGATCAAGTGCCAATTGTGCAAAAAGAATTAATATATAAGTGCAATCGAGAAGGAAAACCCGTTATTGTAGCAACCCAAATGCTGGAATCAATGATTAACACGCCAGTTCCAACTAGAGCAGAAGCAAACGACATATATAACGCAGTTATTGATGGAACTGACGCCGTAATGCTTTCTGCTGAAACAGCAGTCGGAAAATACCCTGTAAATTCTGTCGAAGTTATGAACAAGATTGCAGCAACTGCAAGTTTACATGCACCATTGAGATCTCCAGACGATTACGATTCTGATCGATTAACACACACACAAACTCTTGGACACGCAATTCATGCTCTTGCGCACGAAATGGAAGAATTAAACTTTAGAGGAAAAATTGTAGTTATTTCGAGAAAAGGTTATGGTGCTAAAATGATTTCGAAATTTCGCCCACCCTTACCTATTATCGCAATGACTCCGTTTAAAAAAACCGCTAGGGAATTAAACCTAATTTGGGGCGTACAAAGCATCCATATAGAAAATATTGACTTTTTTAATTTAGATGTTGAGAGTTTAATCGAACAATCAGTAAAATATGGCGTTAAGACGGGCCACATCGACGAAAATGAGCACGTTATCATTTTATTAGTCTCGAGAAAGTTCCAGAGACGGGGCAACCTTGTCGGACTTTACTACGTTGGCGAGATTCTTGAATCCGATACCAATCAATAATTCAAGCTAAAAAAGCATCTAATATTTATTTTTCATTTTTCTTAGTTTCATTAAATTATGTAATTCTTTCATTCAAACTTATTTATTTATTATGATCAATTTTAAATTTAATGAATATGAATAATATAGTAATTTTAGATTAATTTTCAATAAAATATACATAAAAT
>JAHQWH010000048.1 GCA_029856105.1 Promethearchaeia archaeon
TAAGAGTCGTCGAATCGTTAGATGCCATGACGGCTAATTTTGCAAAATTGGATTGGGAGATTTTAGAAAAAATTGGAACGAGGATAATTAACGAAGTAAAAGGAATAAATAGAGTGGTTTACGACATCTCAAATAAACCTCCCAGTACAATTGAGTACGAATAACTTGTTTGCAAAACTCTATTGATCATCTTAATTTAATTAACCAATTTATTAGGATCGTTTTTCGATAAAGATAAGATTTTTATTCTTTAGAATTTATGACAACTTGATTATTATGAAAGAAAACGAAATTGCGTGGGATTTATCTGAAATTTTTTCTGGTCACGATGATCCAAGAATTTCCAAAACCATGGATTCGCTTCATAAACAAGTGGAAGATTTTGTAAAGACATACAAAGGAAAAATTAACATACCAAGTTTTTCAGCTAAGGATTTATACGAGCTGTTTAAGAAGCAAGAAGAATTTTACGAAAATCTCGAAGAATTAACGTTATTTTCTCATAGGTCGTACGATGCGAACATGACAATTCCAGAATTAGAAGCGCTAAAAAATAAAATTGACGACTTTAACACTGATACTTCTAAGAAATTGGCTTTTTTTAAATTGGAGATCGGTAAACTCGTTTATAGTCGAAAAGAATTGGTTGAGAATCCAATATTAAAAGACTATAAGCATTTTTTAGAGAAAATTAGAAGGGATGTTCCACATCAACTCTCAGAAATTGAAGAACAATTGATTTTAGAAAAAGATCAATATGGAATAAAAGCATGGAGTAGCCTACAGGGTAAATGGTTAAACACAAGGGATTTTGAGGTCGAAGTAGAAGGAGAAAAGAAAATTTTATCTTATGGAGAAGCTAACAGTTTAATAACGCATCCCGATAGAACAACGAGGATCTCTGCTAACAAATCTATCTATGGGTTACTAGGAAAAGATCAAGAAGTTTTTTCCACAGCGCTCAGAAATATTTGTTCAGATTGGATGAAAATTACTAAAAGGCGTAAATACGATAGTCCAATGCATCAGAGCCTTATTACAAACGATACAACTCCAATTATTATTGACAACTTGATGAAGGTCATAGAGGAAAATGTAGGCGTTTATAGAAGATATTTAAGACTTAAGGCAAAACTAATGAACTTACCTAAACTAACTTGCGCGGATGTTCGAGCACCTATTAAAGCGCCTTCAATGAAAAAGCGTTCTTGGAATCAAGCAAAAGAGCTTGTTTTTGAAGCTTACGGAAATGTTGATGAAGATTTTGAGAAATATGTCAATGATATGATCACAAAAAACCATATAGACGCTGCTGTAAGAAAAGGAAAGAGAAATGGAGCGTACTGCGACTCTTGGAACAAAGGAAAATCTGCTTTTATTTTACTATCGTTTACAGGTGCTTTAAATGAAATATACACTCTCGCTCACGAGCTTGGCCATGCTATTCATGCTTATCTTGCTTCAAGCGAACAATCGTACTTTAACAGTTTCCCAGGATATACGGTTGCTGAAACGGCCTCCACATTTGGTGAGCTTTTAATGACAGATCTTTTACTAAATAAGGCCGAAAGTAACGAAGAAAAAAGGGCGCTTTTAGCACACGTGTTAGACGACGCAGGTCAAGCAGCATTTCAAGTAAGTGGGCGCGCATGGTTCGAACAAAGTTTATACGACGCGATCGAAAACGGCGAAAATTTAGATGGTCAAACGATCTCGAAATACTGGTGTGCTGGAAGAGATAAAATATACGGTGATTCCGTTGAGTGGTTCGATGAAATGATATGGGAATGGACTATGAAACCACATTATTATCAGCCAAATTTTCGATTTTACAATTATCCCTATGTATACGCCGTACTTTTTGTATTAGCTTTATATCGCAAGTATAAGGAAGAAGGTCAGTCTTTTGTCCCTAAGTTTAAAAGGCTTCTAAGTGCCGGAGGGAGCTTATCTCCTGTTAAGCTAAGCAATATTGTTGGTTTAGATATAACCAAGCCCGACTTTTGGAAGCTGGGGATAAAACAATTCGAAGAATTTGTTAACGAGTTTGAAAAAGCAATGGATTAATTTTTTTTCCTATATTTATTATATTTTTAGAATTTATTCACTATAGTACTTAAGAGATCTTAGTTGATATTAGGCTATTTAAGTATTACCCTTGCCATGGCTATGTATTCAGCATAGGGGGCGCCCATGGCAAGGGCTTTTGGTTACTGTGTCGAGCTTGCAATTCCACTCACGATGGCTATGACTGGAATATTGGTTTCGGGATTTCTTTTCTTCCCTGTATCACAATTCCATTGATATTTTTTTCTCTTCTTTCCAAACATCGCACCAAAGAAGATTATACTATTATCGCAAATATGGCATATATTTCGACCATAAGAATATTCAGCTTCGCAATTTGGACATTTTATTATCAATTTTTCAACCTTTTTTCACAAATTCTCTTACATTATACTATGCATTTCTTAACTATTACATTTTCAAATTAAGAATTAAGAAAAATAAAATTAACTTCGCTACCTTTTCTGTTAAGTTTTACATTGCTTCGTAGAGGCGTGGATATTTATCTTCATAAATCTTAAGCTTCTCAGGGTATCTCTCTTTGATTCTTCGTATGATTTTCGCAAGTGAACTACGATGTTCGTAGCCCATTGCAAAAGACCATTCTCGAGCTGTAGATCTTCCAATTTCCTTTAACTTATCCAAACATATTAGCTCGTATGTCTTAAACACTTCTTCTGTTGCGATTATCGCAATCGCAATCTCAGGGCTTTTTTCTAACTTTTCTAACATCATAATAATTCACATTTCTTTATTTTTTATTTTTATTTGTGGGACTCATTTCCCATAATGAACAAGTTAATAATTTGAACGTTTGTCACTTTAAATAGTTTTGCTTGGGAGGGTTTTTCATAAAATTTGTTCAATTTTTATGAAGTTTTTTAAAAAAAATGTAAAGTGTGCGTAACTTGCTTATAAACTTATTGTTTTGAGTTAAAAATTTTTTAACCACAAAAAACCGCGTACCGACAGAAATAATACAAATTAAAAAAAAATGAGTTATTTATTATTGTTTGGATAAAAAAGAGAAATAACTTCTTGATAAATATTTTATATCGCCGTTAGAAATTGCTGATATCTTGAATTATAGAATTATTTTAATTTGCTTCGAATTTTTTCTCTAAAATCGAGAATCTCCTTATCGTTGGGAGTAATTTTCATAACTTCATCAGCTAATTTTAACGCAGCACTATAATTTTGCGTTTGATAGTAAACTTCTGCTAATATAAAACGGGCTCTGTTTTCGCCAGGATTTATCTTTAAAGCCATTTTAAGATGCTTTTCGGCTTCTATTAAATCTTTCCTTTGAAGAAATATAAATCCTAGGTTTAGCCATATTTCAGGATCTTTTGGAGCTTTCTTTAAAGCGAGAAGGTAATTTTCCTTTGCTTCCTCGTAATTTTTTGTTTCAAAATATATTTCCCCCAAGATTTTAAGTGCCGAGATATCGAGAGAATTAAAATCCTTTAACAATTTATCAGATTTTTCCCTATGTTTAGCTAATGAATGGGTATACGAATATATGCGCTTTAAATCGGAACCTTCTGGAGTTTGAAGAAAGTTGATTTTTAATGCTCGATTGATACATGAAATTGCTTCCTCACTATTTCCAATCTTGTAGTAACAATATCCGAGATTTATCAATCCTAATTTAAATTTTGGATTACTTTTGATTAATGTTTTAAAATAATCTAACGCAAGCTGATAGTTTCCTAAACGAGCATAGCAAGTTCCTAAACTGTTAAGAATTTCCTTTAAATTAGAATCATTCCTTAATAAAGCGTTCTTTTCATAATTAGGATAAAGTTGGAGGGCTTCTTCAAATGAAACTATTGCCTTTTCGAATTCTTTATGGGCGAAAATTATGTTAGCTTTACTAATTAAAGCGAATAGATTTTTTGGTTGAATCGATAAAATTCTATCTAAATAAAATAATATTTTTATATAATTTTCTTCTTGAGCATACATTTTACTTAAAGAAAGCAGTATATCTACATCCTTACTGTCAATGCTTAAAACATGCTTATAGGTATTTACCACAGTTTTGAAATTTATTACATCGTGTATTTTAATGACATTAACCTTGGTATTCTCATTGAGTATACATATATCTGTTGGTTTCATGGAAACTACTATGCACAGGTAACTTCCCAATTCTCTAATGCTGGAAAGAAAGATTTTGTCGTATTTTGCAAGAGGAAACTTACTGTACCGTTTTCTAATAAGTTTTGAAATTTCGCTTTGATTTTCACTTAATGTATTGAACCACCTATGGTTGTAATATGGTATTAATGTAATTTCCTTGGCAATCTTAGGCTTAATTTTGTACAATTTGATACTTTCACCAATATCTTTCCCCAGATTACTCCTCATTAATGCTTTTATTCGGACGGGCTTTACGGTTTTATTTAATACTCTAGATCTTTTTACAACTCCAGCACTGATCTTATTTCCTAATAAAACAACTTTATCACCCTTCCTAACATTAATTTGTCTCATACAATCATCGTAAATCTCTACAATATTGCGCCAGCTGTAGGATTTTCCTGCATCTTCAATGGTTAATGATATTGCATTTCTAAAGATTTCTTTATAATCTGAATTATCTTGAATATCTTCAATTTCATTTCCACATACGGGGCAATAAAATCTTGGCGATTTAATTTTATGTCCACAATACTGACAAAATTTTAAATTTTTCTGATTGGGCATGACTCTACTACTACTTCTGAATTTTTATCATCAACAAATATATTTTAAATGAATCTTCTATTTAATATTTTTTGAACCAAAAACAATCATTATACTCTCACGGTATTAATCTCGGATTGGAGCACTACTTAAAATAATTAAAATATTATTAGGTTCTTATCATCCCTTAAAAAAATCCTCTGCATGAATGAACTGAAACCCACAACGATTTGCAAAGGTATTGTCGACTTTCATATCGCCAACCATTATACATTGGGAAGGATCGAGCTTATATTTTTCAATAAACTCAACGCCCATTCCAGGCATCGGCTTCCTGCAATAACAAATCTGCGGAAACGCAGGATGAGGGCAATAAAGATATTCAAAATTATTCCCTAAAAGTTCATGGGTATAAGCAAAACATTCAAGAAGCTCATCAAGAGTCATATCCCCTTTTGCAACAAACGACTGGTTTGACACTCCTAAGAGAAGATATCCGTTTTCTTGATATTCCTTTAACACTTCGGTTCGGTGGGGGAGTATCTCTATATCTTCGGGCGTGGATGGATATCTCGCTCCCGACTTTGTTTTCCTAATCGTTCCGTCGTAATCCAAGATGATTGCTTTTTTTGTATACTTAGTTTTATCAATTACTCGCGAAAACTCTACTTTTTCTACGGCGTGAAATCCTTCTTGAGTTTTTGGGGATTTAACCGTTTTTTTATACTTATAGATTACTACCGGAGGGTATACTCCCACCTCTTTACTTTTTTTGATCTCCTCAGGAGTCAAGAGCCTCCCATAAGTATCGATTAATCGTTTAGAAGCGTTATACAACGCGTCTCCTACGTCAATATCAATATATTTACAATGGATCTCGAAATCGTTGTCACGAGCCCATTTGATAATAGACTGACGGGACTCTACGGTGGGATAGGTGTTATCCATAACAAACTGAGAAGTACCGTTCTCGGTGTATTCGCTTTCTACGTGCTGAACTAACCCGTTCAACGATCCACCAAGCTCGTCCCTATTTACCCTGCGATAGCCTCGTTCTTCGTACTTTCTGGCAAGGACGGTTTTCCCCGAAGCAGGATAGCCCATAATTATAACAATATTTTTATTCATTGTTCCTCAAATATTTTTATTATTATATATATTTAAACTTTTAAAATTACACCGATAGCTTCGAGTTTAACTGCGTGTTTCCTTAATTTTAAATTTGGTTTTGAATTAAAGAGGATAATTAATTTAAATTGACAGATAATTGTATTATTTGTAAAGTGTAAATAAAATATTTGAAACAAGAGAAAGCATATGCCTAAGAAGATTTATTCCTATTTCTATTTGTCATTAATTTTTTCAATAATTGGACTTATTTTTCCAACTCACGTAAGTCAGGCCATAGGATTTGATATTGGTGATATGGTTCATTGGGTTTATGGATTTTATATCCTCATACCTCGTAATCCGGTCGGGGAACCACGATTTTATTTCACTCTACAAATTCAGGGATTTTTTTTGATAGTTTGTGCGGTTTTTTTAGCAACAGTTTCTTTTGTTGAGTTACGTAATGCTAAACTTGGTAATCGATACGATAAAAATCTAATTTATGTTATAGCAGTTATACAGCTAATAGCAAGTCAATTTTATTATTTATCGGATTTTATTGTTAGGCCGTTATCGTCTTGGGGATTTATCTTTAGCGCAATTTTGGCTCTCATAGGGAATAAAGAACTTAAGTCATTTTACATTGACAAAGGTATAGTAAATGCTAAGAACGAAAGAATTCTTGGTGTTGCTTTAATAACGATATTTCTTATTTCAATAGTTAATGGTATTTATATCTTTTTATGTTGTGTAGCTCCATATGGTATAGATGCAATTTCATCATTATTCGTAATTGATATGTTCCCAGGACTAATTTTGCATCTAATAATGTTATTTTACGGAATAAATTCGCTAATAAGAGCTAAAAATAAGAATAGATCAAAATTACATTAATAAATTGAGTCTGAGTGAATTATACATGTAAACCCTTGAAATTAATGGTTTTCCTTTCTACAACTATTTTTTTCCCGTTAACTATTACTACTTCCTTCTCTCTACGATTTTTACCTATTATTATGTGCTTTTTTTAATCAATACTTTTATTTTTTGAATATCTTTCGTCGATTTCTCTAAAGGTGTCTCTAAGTCCTTTAATTCCTTTTTTTCCTCTAACTCCTTTTTCTTTTTCTAAATCTCTTTTTTTGTTAATTTTTCTTTTCGCATTTTCATATCCATACAGATATGTATATAATTGCATCCAAAATGGCATATAATTCATCTCTCTCGGAAAATGTAATCTAATGTATACTAGATTAAATAGCAAATTTAAATGTTAGCATAAAGGAGTTAAATTAGGTTAAACATTTCCCATTTATTACAAGAAAAATGATTTTTGTAGATAATTTACAAAAATTCGGTTAGTAGAATTTTCTTATATTCTGAGTCTCTTTCTTCGAAAGGAATTTTTTCCATCCCTGTGTATACATCTA
>JAHQWH010000047.1 GCA_029856105.1 Promethearchaeia archaeon
TTATCTATTTCTGAAGATAGAATTACGCCTATTGTGTCTGCTCCAACGAACCCCGCAATCAAAGGAAGCACATATACTTTTCCTCCTCGAGAGATCTTAAGATTTGTATCTTTAGAATTTAAAGTTAGTCCTCGCTTAACTGCTGGCACATACGGGCTTAAACCAATATGTGTAGGATCTATGTTTAGAAAAATATGGTGCATAACAGAATTACCAACAACAGTGGCTTCGCGTATGTCCGAAGGTTGAATTTTAACTTTTGCGCAATTTTTTTTTATCATATCATTTAAAGCGCCAACAACAGCAGAACTTAGTTTTAGAAGTCCATCTTCGTTGTCTTTAATATATGTAATCCGGGTAATAACATCCTCCCCATAGGCAGTTTGTGGATTAAGTGCTGAGGCGACAGAATAGACTTTTCCGTCGTTCAAGTTTATTAGATAACCTACTAAAGTTGTAGTTCCAATATCAAACGCGATCCCGTAATTTCTATCAACTTTATTACCCGCTTCAAAATCGATGATTTTACTGTTGTCGTATAGAGTTATTGTAATGCGATGGTTTTCTTCTCTTAAAATTTTAGGCAATTTCTTTAAAGCTTCAAATTCTACTAAAAGCGTATTTGTATCTTTAATAATTCCCTCTTTAGACGAGAGGGAATTTAATACTCTTTCCAAATCTGGAACGGGATCTTCTAAATTTGGTTTATTAACTTCTACAAACAACTTCTTAACCTTTGGATTTAGGTTAACTCCGTTATTTAACCCTGAAGTTAAAATCTTAAAATCTTCAACTAAGAGCTCTTGAGGTAAAAAAACTCTAATTTGAGGTTGTTGCTGTGTTTTCAAGAGCGGAATTTGATTTTCCGCGACCCTACTTTGGCACGCTAACCGCCAGCTTTCATTGATTTCTGTTGGAGTTAGAAGGGTCTTCTCTGAATCTGTGGGAGAATTCAAATATTTATTTCCTTTTTGAACCATAATTTTACACTTACCGCAATTTCCAAGGCCACCACATAGTGATCTAACACGGATGCCAGAATTAATCAACAATTGGTAAATATTCTCGTCCTTTTCGCAGGATAGTCTCCTTGAGATCGGTTCAAAATCAATTGTTATTTTGAAATTATTATTATTCATGGATTGTGCTCCCTTATATCAATTAAAGAAATAAAGATTAAGCATCAAAAATGACACTAAAATGACTTTTAATGGTTATTTTTTGTTAGTAAGGTTAATCATTAAAATATAAAAAGTTTAATTAATAAATCGGTTTAATTTATTGTAAGAAATAAGAATATTTTCACTCTAATCTTATTAACAATTCAATTTAAATTAAAAAATTACGAGTTAGTTTTAAAATGGAGAGAAATGAGGCATTGGCTCAAGAAGCTGTAAGATACTTAGGCTTAGCTCAGAGGTTTGAGCAGGAGGGCAGTATAGAGAAGGCTATAGAACATTATGGTGTTGCTGCAGATTATCTTAAAAATAGCGGCTATATGATGCAAAGAATTGATGAGATTTATTCCCGGATTGAAGAATTAAAAAAATTCGTTAAGCAAGAGATTTTCTACCGCCAAGAGCATTTCAGGGCTCAAGTTGAGCAAGTCCAAGAACAAGCATTTTCTTTGTTAGATGGAGCTCAAAAATTAGAATCTGATGGATTTCTTGAAGATGCAATTAGCCAATATATGTCAGCAATTAAATTATTGGTTCAATCAGGATGGACTGAAGCTCAATTAGGGAATTTGAAGAGTAAAATAGCCGTTCTTGCGGGAAATTTGGAACGACAAAAAATAATTCAAACGCAAAAAGAAATTGAATCTCAAATACTAGAAACTGAACCTCAAGTTGTTGGTGCGTTTGGCAAAAAGAAAATTGCTTCTAAAGCAGAAGAACTAAAAATATATAGAGAAGCCAAACAAAGAGAAGAACAAATTCAAACCGATGCTTTTGCGTTTATTGACAATGCAAAGTTTTTCGAAAAAGACAATAAATTTGATAAAGCGATAGATAGTTACGAAAAAGCTATTGAACTATTAAACTTAATAGGGTGGCAAACCCAGACACAAAATATAGCGCTAATAGTTCAAAAATTAAGAAAAGACAAAAAAGAATTTGAAATAATTAAAACGCAGAAGCCTTTAGAACGAAGATTTATAAAAGGAGAAGTTGGAGTTAAAGGATTCGACGAATTTGAACTCGAAGAATTTAAAAAGGACGAAGAGAAGATTCAAATAGACGCGTTTAACCTAATAGATATTGGAAAAAAGCTGGAGCGGGAAAAAAAATACGATAAAGCAATAACCAAGTACGAAAAGGCAATAGAATTACTTAAATCCATAGAATGGGATTCTTACATTCAACCTATTGTTAATTTTATCAAAAGTATAGAAAAAAAGCAAAAATATGAGGAAAGTACTGAAAGCCTGAAACAAAAGCGAGAAATCGATTTAAAAAGTCTACAAGACAAAATCTTCTTAAAAGAAAGAGAAGAGATTGTACAAACAGCAAAAGAGCTAGAGCAAAAAAGATTACAATTTGAACAAAAAAGAAGAAAAGAAACTAGAAAAGAGAAAGAATTTTTTACGACTTTAGATAATGCCGATAAGATTTTAAAGGAAAAATACGATTTTAATAAGGCTGTTGTAGAATATCAAAAAGCGTTAGAACTTTTAAAAGGTTTAGGAGGGGGATGGGAATCGTATGCGGGAACAATTAAATCTACAATATATAGTATCAACATGTTAAAAGAAACTCAGATAGAAAAAGAAATGGAACAACAAAAGAAAATAGAGCAACAACGTAAAGGTGATTTAGAATTTCAACAACAAATTTCAATAGAATTAGCGAAGGAACGAGAGAGAATTAAACAAAGGGAAATTGCGTTAGAATTAAAAAGAGACGAAATTGAGTATAGAGAACACCGTAAGGAGGCTGCCTTTAAGGCTTTAGAAGAAGCAGAAGAATATGTAAATCAATCTGATTTAGATAACGCGATATTAGCCTATCAAACTGCGGGAAATATTTTTGCTGGCATCCAATGGGACGAAGAATTACATTTAATTGAAGATTCCATAAGAAATCTTGAAAGCAGAAAAAAAGAGAAATCATTAATGAAGCAAAAGGATTTACAGAGATCTATTGAAAAATATAAAGCAGAGCAATCGTTTCAGGAACAAATATCCAAAAAATTACAAGAAGAGCGTGAAAGATTAAGTAAAAAAGAGATTATATTAAGGGAGCGAGATGCAGAATTAGAACATCGAGAAAGAAGAAAGGAAGAAGCTTTTAATGTATTAGGCGAAGCGCAGAAGTTATTGGAAAAAGGAAATTACGAAAAAGTTATAGAATTATACCAATTAGCAACAAACATTTTTGCGGAAATTCAATGGTATGATGAAGTTGAAAAAATTGGAAATGCAATTGTTGAGATAGAAAATAAAAAACTTGACACTGGAATTAAAAAGCAAAGGGATACGTTAGCTCTCATGAAAAAAGAAAGAGAGGATAGAGCGTTTCAAGAGATTACAATTAAAGAAATGAAAGTCCAAAGAGAAAAGTTAAAGCGAAAAGAAATTACATTAAGAGAACGCGAAAAAGAAGCCATATTTAGAGAAAAGCGAAAAGAAGAAGCCTTTAAAATACTAGAAGAAGCTCAAAATTTTCTCTCTTTAGGGGCGTTTGATATGGCAATTGAAAGTTATAGAAATGTAAGCGAGATCTTTGCTCAAATTCAATGGGTAGAAGAACTACCGTTGATTAGACAAGCTATTAGCGACATAGAAATAAAAAAGAAAGAGAAAGAGCTATGGAAACAAAAAGCGTTTCAAGAAGCGATCAAAAAAGAAACCGACCACAGACAATTTCTTGACCACATCAAACATCAACGAGAAATAGAAAATATTAAAATACAAAAAGAGAAAGAATTTTTTGTAGAAAAAAAAGAGTTAGTTGCAGAAAGTGTTGCAAAAGAGAAAGAAGCATTCAGAATTATTGACGAAGCTGATTTTTTACTAAGACAAGAAAGCTTTGACGAAGCTTTACAATCTTATAATAACGCTCTTATCATATTAAATGACATTGGGTGGACAGGAAGTTATATAACCTTATTAGAAGATACAATTCGATCGATCCAGTTTAAAAAGAAGGAAAAAGATCAGAGAATTATTCGAGAAAGGGAACGTTTAAAAAAACAAATAGACGATGAAAGAGAGTTCGAGAGAAATATAGCTGAACATCTTCAAAGTGAAAAAGAGCGTATGATGTCTAAGAAAGTTGAGCTTCGAAAAAGGGAAGATTTAATAAAATATATGGAACAACGTAAATTAGAAGCCTTTAAAATTATGGATCAAGCAGAAGTGTTATTAATGCAAGGGTTATACGAGCATGCTATAGATATTTATTATCAAGCAGAGTTAATCCTAACTCAAATCCAATTCCCAACGGATATAATTAAAGAAATGATTCGTAAGGTACAAGAGAAAAAGCATGAAGATGATTTAGCAAAACAAAATGAATTTGAACTCATAATAAAAAAAACTGAGGAAGAAAAGCACTTTCTACAAACTATTGTAGAAAGTATGAAGTACGAAGAAGAAAAAATGAAAGCGAAGCAAATCAAACTTAAAGAACGAGACGAGCTAAAAATCTATCTGGAAAAGCGTAAAGACGTCGCATTTGAAATATTTGATGAAGCCAATGTCTTTGTAAAACAAGGAAAATACGATAAAGCACTTGAATATTATAGAAGCGCGGAATTAATATTAAACGAAATTCAATTTCCAACCGATTCTATTAAGGAATTAATCGTTAAAGTCGGAGAGAAAAAACGAGAACATGAATTGCAAAAACAAAAAGAATTAGAATTTAAAGTTCAAAAGGAGCGCGAAGAAATCGGGTTTCAAAAGAAAGTTGCTGAGGATATAAGGGAAAAAAAAGAGCGCTTAAAATTAAAACAGATCGAAATTGGAAATTTAGAATTGTTACAAGCCAAACTTGAAAAGAGAAAAGATGAGGCTTTTCTGGTTTTAGAAAAAGCAGAGCATTATATTAATAGATTAGAGTATGATCTAGCCATTGCAAGTTATAGGAAAGCAATGTTAATTTTAAATGAAATCCAATTTCCAACAGATTCTATTAACAACATGATTGAAAAAGTCATCAATCTCAAAGAGCAGAAAGAATTTGACGAACAACATAAATTACAAAGAGAATTAGAAAGGCTGAAAGAAGAGAAAAATTTACAAGAAATATTAGAAGAGAGAAAAAAGCAAGAAAAAGAGAAAAAGATTGCGCAACAATTAGCGCTTCAACAAAGAGAAAGATTAGTACAAGATCAACTAACTAACAGAGAGGCTGCTTATTCCCTTCTTGAAGAAGGAGTAGAATTTCTTAAAAGGGGGGTTCCTAATTTTGACAAAGCAATATCGTTGTATATTCAAGCAAGAGATTTACTGGCCGAAAAAATTGGCTGGGAACCTGAGATTAATAACTTGAATATACTGATAAAAGATCTCATTCAACAAAAAGCAGATTTTGTAGAAAAGAAAAAAATGGAAGCAGAGGTTAAAATTAAAAGGCAGCGCGAGTATGAAGTCTTTAGAGAAGAAATTCAAAAACGACGCACAGAATACGAACTAAAAAAGAGAGAGCAACAATTAAAGGTTAAAAGGTTATTCGAATCTAAACGAGATGCGGAGATAACTAAAGAGAAAGGTTTAAGGCTAATAGACGAGGGAAAACAGGCTGCAATCAAATATGACTTTAAAAAAGCTTATAAAAAGTTCAACAGCGCAATTGAAAAGTTTAAACAGATTGGATGGATTGAACAAATAAAATACATTCAAAAAGAGATTGAAAACACACGACAAATTGAACAAAGAACAAAAGAAGAAGATTTAAAATTCCAAAAGATTCGCGAAGATTTAGAATTTCAAAGAAGAAAGAAAGAGCGCCAAGTAAAAGAAGAAGAAACAAAATTAAAAGTGGTAGTTGGAGAAGTGAGCGATTTATCTATTGAGGTTTCGAAGTTAATTGAAATTAAAAGGCATCAAGATGAGATAAAAGCCCAACAAAAAATAAAACAAGTTGTATCCGAGTCAAAAGAATTTCGCAAGGATATGAAGGAATTTATTAATTTAAAGCAGGAACTTATGAATGAATTATCGGAATCGAAGGAAGATGCAAATAAGAGAAAAGAGAAGCTCAAATTAAATAAAGATAAAGAAAAAGCGGACGAAATTAAGAAAATGCTTAAAAAAATATCAAAAAACGAAAAAAAATAGGTTCAAATTATTCTTCACCATCTCTTTTTTTAAAACTTAATGTTAATTTCCTGATGTAAATCAGACTAATAACATTAATTCCTAATAAGATTATAAATGCAATATTTCTATATTCAAACACTAGTCGTACTAAAAAGCTTCCTGAAGCTCTCTGAACTAATTTTACAACTAAATAATAATTTTGAACTTCACTCGCGAAAACGCCCATTCTTTTGTCAAGATTATTCGGAATTAGTTGGTTTATGGTGTGAGACATTAGAATTGGTGATCCATATTCGTTAGGATCCATGTTGAATAAATACATTTCAGCTTGCGCTGCTCCAAGTTGATTTAATTCAAAAAAGTAATGATTTGGTTTAAGTTTAATCGGTAAGCAATAAACGCTAAAGTTTTGATTTAGAGAAAACCCTATTTCCGTACTTTCATTAATTAGTATTGGGTTATTTAAGGCGTCTAAGGCGGCATAACCTTGTATAATCCCCCACCCTTGTATATTATCTTGAATCGCTAGTGGGTTAACCGTCTTAAATGAAGTTAATGAGATTATGCTTTTTAGTTGTAACGGAGTTAAAGTCTCTTCTTTTTCCAACATTAACGCTGCTAATCCCGCAACGAAAGGTGTAGCTCCAGAAGTACCGGTCCTATAGCTATAACCATCTTGAAGGTCTTTGTCAGCACCAATTACTCCAACAGCGGGAGCGCACACATCTGGTTTTATAACGCCTTCAAAAGTCGGACCCTTCGCGCTACTTGGATACATGCTTCCTTCGTAATCTACTCCTCCAACAGCAAGAGCCGCTTTATCTGAAGCGGGAGCGTTAATAGTCCCATCGCCATAATCTTTTGAAGGATCCCCATCATTACCTCCAGCTGCAACGACTAGTATTCCGTCGTCAATAAGTGTTCTAGTTAGGCTATGAAATCGGGCAATTTCATCGAGATTGTTAGGTTCTGGTTTTGCTCCAAAACTCATACTAACAATTTTTATATCGAAAACATCCTTATTTTGAACAATCCAATTAATAGCATTTTCCAATACAGAAGCGTTGGTTTCTCCAGTACTATCAAAAATTTTCAATATTACCAAATTTACATCTGGTGCTACTCCTTGATATTCGCTACAATTTCCTCCTAAAATTGAAGCTGCCCATGTTCCGTGACCGTGATCGTCTCGTGGAATACTTGATTGATTTTCAATCACGTCGTAGAAGTTAACAATTCTTTCAAACCAATCTAATTGACCACTATTTGTAAACACGCTATGATTAGCATAAATCCCAGTGTCTAATACAGCAACAGTTATATTTTTTCCCGTTAATCCATTATCCCAAAGACTATCTTGCAGGCCAATATAATCTTGCGCATTGTATGTAGAACTAATTTTTATTTCACTTGATGAAAAATGGAATGTATTATCAACATTCGAACATTTTAAGCGCGAGCCGATTATTTGAGGAAACTCATAATCGTTTATTCCTAAAACTATAAATTGGGTTATTGGAAGTGTTAAAATGATTAAAATTACTATAAATTGCTTTTTCAATAAGACGCACTAAAAGAATTTATATTTCTATGAAAAATTAATAATATATAATATTATTAAAATTAAGGATATTTATAATGACGGTAAACAAGGAAGATTTTAAAAAATCGCGAATGTACGCAAGACAGCAATTAATTGACGGGTGGGACCAAGAGATTGTTAGCAAAGGATGCGTTATGATTGTCGGAGTTGGGGCTTTGGGTTGTGAAATAGCAAAAGATTTTGCCTTAATGGGAATTGGGAAAATAGTATTGGTAGATTTAGATACTATCGAAACGTCCAATCTTTCACGTCAAATGTTGTTCAAGCCGGGCGATGAAGGTCGTCCTAAAGCAGAAGTAGCCGCAGAAAGATTAAAGGAAATGAATCCTTTTTTAAACGTCGATTTTTATTTTGAAAAGCTCCAAAAATTACAAATGTCGGTTTATGAAGAATGCGACGTTATCATTGCCGCTTTGGATAACTTTAACGCAAGGTTAGATTTGAATAAAATTTGTTTAAGGATAAAAAAACCTATGGTAGAAGGGGGAACCGTAGGATTTGAAGGACACGTACAAATCATTATTCCAGAAGGTTCTGATCTTCAATATAAAAAGAGAGAAATCGAGATCGAAAAAATAATTGAAAGTAAAATGTGGGAATTTGACAATCCGGAGTACTTAGACGCTCAGAAGGAAATAGAGCAACTAGAGTATCTAATTGATAGGTTAAAGAAAGAGAAACTTGAACCTTTTAGAAGACTAGTTAGAAAAAAAGTTGAAGAAGAATTTGATAAAATATACGCTGGTAAAGTTTTGGATTTAACTCCTTGTTATCGTTGTATGGTCCCTATTCCTCCGGCAGACGATAAATTGGTCGCGGCGTGTACTTTAAAAGGGCTTCCAAGAAATAGGAATCATTGCGTTATAAAAGCAGAAGTACTGTTCGAAAAAGAATATGGTTTTAAACCTGATACGACCGTGGACGATGACGTAGTAAAACTGAAGGCTTTAGCCCAGAATGAATTGATAGATTTAAGAAAAAGAGTGTTTGATGAAAATGTCTCTCCCGAAAAATTAGAAGGCCTATCCCCTGAAGAGATTCAAGAATGGAAAAATAACATTGAAGATACTTTCGGACCTGACTATAAGTTCGAAGAAATGGAAAATATATTAGGAAATAAAGTTGCGGCAATTCAATCCGTAAGTTCTATTATTTCTAGCATACAATCCCAAGAGGCGTTAAAACTATTATTTCGAATGCATGGAAGGAATATAGGCCCTCCAATGGACCCTCCTTACATCAATTATAATGGGGTTTATGGACAATTCGACCATCTAGATGTAATTAAAAGGGACGATTGCCTTGCCTGTGGAGACATTGAAGGAGAAGAAAATGTTCAAATAGTTGTTCCGTTTGATGCGAACATAGCCTATGTGTTCAAAGCTATGAGAATAAGTGGATATACTTTAGAACCTATCCTATGGTTGATTACTAATGCGGTGAACAAAGAAATGCTTTGGAATCCTTATATGAGCGGTGAATTTAAAGACCCAACTATAAAATTGACAGCTCTAAAAATCAAAAATAACGACGTTCTTACTCTCACTCCTCTGGGAAAGGCAAAAGTAGAATCAGAGATTAAAAAATACAATGTTATAATTACTTTCATGTAAATTTTTCAAATTTATTACTTTTTCTTAAACTCTTAGACCTTCAAAATGACTAAAAATATACTCATTTTATTTTAAATAATATTATCAAATATATTTTGATTAATTACTTGTGGCATCAGTCCGAATGTCTCTATCCCATCAACCCTTACGGAATTTGGGAATATTTTTTTTCATTATATTATAACCAGCTTTTACATCGGCATTGATGAGCGTACCATTGGAAGTTCTAAATAACCCCCGACTAATTATTTTACCTACATATTTCTTATAATTAAGATCTTTAGGATAGTTGTAAGTTTTATATTTATATTTGAATTTAATTTAATGGAGGAATTAAATATGAAACCATTTCATGAATATATGAATGAATATAGAAAACAGATGGAGAAAGGAGACATCAAAGAAGCATATAAAGGATTGATGGAATATATTATGGAATTGAGATTGTATTTTAAAAAAAAATATCCTGATTATTTCGTATCTGGGAGTATTTATTATGGATATATGGATATGTCGTATTTTTCCTTCTTCCCAGAGTCATTAAAACTTCGAAAATTGAAAGTTGCGATAGTTTTTATTCATGACACATTTAGATTTGAAGTTTGGTTAGCGGGATATAATAAACAGATTCAAACAAAATACTGGAAATTGTTTAAAGAAAGTGATTGGAATAAATACCACATTCCATCAACGATAAAAGGTGTTGATTCTATTATAGAGTACATTTTAGTTGAAAATCCAGATTTTAGTGATTTAGATACGTTAACAAAGCAAATAGAGAGAGGGACATTGAAATTTATTAAGGATGTTGAGAACTTCTTAATAATATCAAGGTAGAAATAGAATAGAAATTAGTCAATTGAATTTAAAATACCTCAATCTACTTATTATATTATATCTATTCATTTTTACAACTTTTAACAAGGTTTATGAGGTCATCAATATAATGAGCTTCAATTCCTGCGTTAGCACCAGTCATTAAATCCTTTTCTAAATCACCGAAATAAATAATGTCTTCTTTGTTGACCTTGTAATGTTCCATAATTCTTAATAATCCTTCTGGTTCGGGTTTCCAACTTCTTACATCTTCTCTTCCTATAATAAAGTCAAATTTACCGCTAATTCCTGCTAATTCTAAGGATTTTTTAATTGTTGGTCTTGTGTTTAAGGATAAAATGGCTAGTTTAGTCCCCTTTTTTACGCCAAATAATTTTGTATTGTTGATAAAGTAGATTGTCTCTTCAATAGGTTCGTTCTTTTCTATGTTATCAAGTTCATATTGCTTAATAACATCAAAATTATGGTGTAATTCCGCTTCATCCCCTTTTTCAACAATTTTACTAAGGCAAACAGAAATACTCGCAAATTGACGGTCATCTTGAAAATGTTCAGAATAACGATCGTTTAAAACTTTTTTTAATGAATGCCAATCTGCCGCTAATTTAACGATCGTACCATCTAAATCGAACACAATTACTTTCTTATCTTTAAATGGAAGTATTTTCTTCTCAGGCATGCTTCATATTCAACAAGAGTAATGAATAATTAAGAAAATTTTACATAAAAATTAAGTTTTCGTTTTGAACTACCACGCCCTAATGGGCTTGGATTCGCAGGTTAAGAGTCGTTAAACTTTTAACACTGTTGGATGGTTCAAGCACCCTCTATCCCCTAACCACTTAGACTCAGGGACTCCTTTCTGTATCATGTTTCTTGAAGCGTTTACATCGGCGTTTAATACTAACCCGCAATCATTACATGTATATAGACCACGATACTTGCGGTTTGACTTGCGTACGACTCCACATGAAGAGCACGTTTGCGAAGTGTACTCTTCGCCAGTTCTAATTACTTGAATTCCGACCATCTCAGATTTATATTCAATTTGTTGAACAAGTTTTAAAAACGGCACGGAAACAAAGTTCTGGTTGTTTTTTTTCCCTATCTTAATTTTCTGCTTCCACCCCTCGTTATATCCGATAACGATCGTTCCGATATCGTGAGAGATGCAGTAATTGACTACTTTTTTGGAAGTTTTGTGAAAAAAATCTCTAATTTTATTGTTTCGCTTTCGATGAAGCCTCAAGATGCGTTTAGTTAATTCGGTGTCGTTACAAATCTTGCCTAACGATTTGTATTTGGCTAATTGCTTGTTGTAGAATTGATTGATTGACTTCACAACACCGCCTTTGATAATCAATGGATTGTTTCCAACGTTATCTGATGCAGTTACGATATTGTTAAGTCCTAGATCGATTCCTAACATGTTATTTTCGTTCAAGTGCAAGTCCCGAGGCTCGTAATCGTAGATCAGTTCAATATTGTATCGATCTCCGAAAGGAACGATGCGAACGCCTTTCACGCTTTTGAGATCCGTTTTTATTCTCGGAAAGCCTAACCTTTCCATCTTTCTTGTTAGTAAAACAAAGCCATCCTTCAACCTACATTGTAAAAATGTGAAATAGACTAAATTACGACCGTTCTTACGCTTGTAACGTGGGAGTTTTGGCATTCCCTTAAATTTAAACGGTTCTTTTTTCCACATTTTAATTGCTTTAAAAAAGCTCTTGAAGTTTCGATCTACCTGCTTTAAGACTTGTTGCGGTGGATGCGAACCGCACATTTCTTGAAGCTTTTTATACACCTCGTGGCTTTTTAACAAGTTCCATAACTCGTGATAGCGAGTCCAATGACGATCCAGGAAGAACCGTTGTCGAACCGTGTAGGTGGCGACATTAAACAAGTTTTTTGAAAGAAAAGTGATCTCGTCCAATAATTTCGTGCGTTTGAATTGAACTTGTCGAACGAGTTGCATTAATTAATCCATCGTTCTTTTCGTATTTAAAGAAGAAGAGGTTCAATTTTTAGTGATGTAAAATTCATCACATCCCTAAATAAAGGAATGTGTTTTCTTTTGCGAAAGAAGATAAATTTTCAAATCAATTTATAAACGCGAATAATACATTGCTTTATAACCAATTTTGTGAAATGGACATTCTTTTATACAGATAGAACATCCCGTAGATTCGTAAAAATATTCGATACACTTTTCTCCATCAATTCGAGTTTTTATACCATTTTCCTTGATAATTGGTTCGTAATAAATCGCGTTCACGGGGCACATTTGAACGCATCTTTTGCATTTCTTACAATACTCGTCTATCTCAAAATTATCTTGAGAGACTTCAGGAAGAGGGGTTGCGTTTATTGAAATCATGGATAATCTCTGCCTTGGACCGAATTTTTTAGTGATTAAAAGACCTTGCGTTCCAATCCTCCCCAAACCTGCTTTTACGGCCATCGCGGGTAAAAGAATTGGACCACCAAGGGGATGGCACGCTATTGTCCTATAACCTTTAGATCGAATAAAATCTGCTAATTTATTTGTCGCCTCACCTAACTCTGCGTAGATGTTTAAAGATTCTAACCCTGCTGGAGGTTCAGGAGCCTTATCTATAGCTTCGTAATCCATCTCCATTCCTAAAACAATTCCATTCTCGTATAGAAATTCGATTCCGCCTATGTAATCGTTCTTAAAAATAAAATTTTCATCCACAGGAGCAAATCCTACAAGACCAATTCCTAAAATCTTCGCTTGCTCGATAACTTCTTCCCAAAATTCTTTAGGTGCGGATTGAACATTGTCGGGTAGGTTTTTCATCTCTCTTTTGTAATCCGTTTTTGCTCTTTGAACAGTTTTGAAGAGTTTCGGAACTACTATTTTAGCTTTGTCAGATAAAAGTCCCTTAAATTCTCTTATATCAAATTTATTCAGCTCAATTAATCTGGAATTTAACCCTTTTGATTTTTTTAGCAACCTTATCACGCAAAAAATAGTTATTTGCTTTAATCCAGTTAGTTTTATAAATATTTTTATTATAAAAACCGAAGAAATAATCTTAATATCACTCTATTGTCTATCAATCTCAGAAAATAAGGGATAATAAAAATAATAAAAATGAACTAATCCATTGCGTATTTTTTTGTCCAAGCAGCTGCTTTAGCTTGAAACTTTTTCAAAGCCCTGAAATATTGTTCGCCCGCTTCGTGGTTGAGCGGATCTCCAGGGTTAAAGAAGGGAGGTTCTACATGCATCATGCCCTTTAAAGCCTCTACTATATTAGTTAGGGTCTTGCTCGGAGTCCAACCTGAAGCTCCAGTTGAAGCGTCCACCTTCCCTACTAAATCAGGGTTAATTAAATCTAAACAAATGTTAAGCTTCCCAGGAGGTATGCTACTATCGATGTTTGGATGCCACATAAGCGTTACCGCGTACGCGTAGGGAGGAGCAAATGGATAATTTTCTGGGAATTTCACCTCGAAAAGAAACTTTCCTTTGTAATAAGGTGTTCCTTCTTTTCCTATGATTGTAAGCCGGAGATGATCGATACTACGCCCCCATGGTTCGATGATGATATTACTATCGTCTTTATACGCTTCGATGGCTTCAGTATAATCAGTTTCTTCTCTCATAATACTCACTTTTCTTTAAAAATATTAAACCAATATTAAATATATAGTTAGGGTGTTCTTTAAAAAATATTGTGCTAATTTCGATTTTTGTTATAAATCGGATAAATAACAAAATATAGCAAGATTCAAAAGTTTTGTTTTTACAAATTTATAAATTCCCTTTATTGTTGCTAATTCTATTAGAAAATCGTAAAAATTATATGATTATTTAAATTAAAAAATATATTGATATTTTTTCAAACCCCCCATAGCTCAGTTGGTTTAGAGCGCGCGGCTGTAGATAAATATCGCATACTAAGGTTTTTGCCTATGAAGTATTGTCAGCCGATACCGTGAGGTCCCCGGCTCAAATCCGGGTGGGGGGACTATTATTTATTTCAAAGAAGATTTAAATTATAATTTATTTGAGTTTCTTCACCTTTTTTTTAATGACAACTATTAAGAGGCCTATAAGATGCAAGCTAAGAAGTATAAAAATTCCTATATCATATCCTATAATCGCTAGCTCGGCGCTATGAATAATTAAATCCAACGAGAGGTCGTAATCTGCGTTTAATTGGACCAAAACGTAATTGTCATATAATAGACTTACTTTACCAGGCTTTGTGGATAGGTTAAGAGATAATTCGGTTGTACCATTAATCCAAATGTTTTGACTATAAATCTCATACCCTGATACGTCATAGACTACTAGAGGAACTTGTTGTGAATACGCATAATCGTTCAAAGGCACGTTAATATCTTCAATTGTTAGATTTAAGATCTTCGTTGTTGCATTGTAATTATGCTCCGAGAATGAATATTTTGGAAGATAGGGGTTATCGAACCACGGGAAAAAGAACCAATCTAACGATTGTCCTACTACAGTTTCGAATGCTTGCTGTATATCTGACAAAACCACGAGCTTAAATTGGTAGCTTTCAAAATAATGCCTTAATCCAGCGATGAAATTTGAATGCCCTATAGTTTGGCGCAATTTTTCGAAGATAAGAGGTGCTTTAGTATACGCAACATACCAATAATCAGTATTAGTATCTATACATTCGTAAATAGTTTGGTTGATCTTTGAACCCCTCAACATTTCCACGAAGTAGATTCTAACGTATTGAATATAAGGTGTGCTTTGGAAGTGTTCCCAATCTCCGTAATAATATTCACCGTAATAGTCGGTCGACCAACACGTAATACCTTCGTCTATAAAACCCACATCGATTTCGTCGTTTCCTACTAAGTTATACCACCATTGGTGGCCTAATTCATGAGCAATAACTTTTTCTAAGTAATGTCGCTTATATAAGAGAGAGGCATCCCAATTATCCATAGATTCGGTTACATAAACTTGGTTTGGATATTCCATACCCCCGTACCAAGTATATTCTTCTACAACATTAAGAGTTGGATAAGGATAAGTTCCAAAAGTGTTATTATACAGAGAAAGCGCTTGTTCGGCGTAATTTAAGGCAAAAGTAGTCCATAAATAGCCAGATTTAGGAATGTAATAAACTGAAAGGTTTACTCCATTTGAAATTTTCGACTCTACTTGAAAGTATCGAGAAGCTGAAAAGGTGACCTCTCGAACGGGATAAATGGGGTTAAAACGATAGAAGGTCGTTGAACCCTTGTTTATTTTTTCTTCTAATTTTCCGGTTGCCGCGATTACCATTTCGCTGGGCACTTCAATAGAAAGGTTATAGTAAGCCATGTCAAAGTAAAAGGGATCGCCGATATTCAAATAGGGATCGACGTTCCAACCGTCGTCATTGTCGTAAACGCAAGGTATGGGATAAAAACTCCCAAATTTGTAAATGCGTGCTTGTTCTACGTCGCTTCCGTGAGAATTTGCCCTGTCAATTGGTCCATCTGGAAGAGTTGCGTTAAATTGAATGATAAATTGCGTCCTCTTTTGAGGTTCTAACTTTTCCGAAATATTTACCCACATGATCTGCTGATTTGAGTAGACTTCAAAGGGAAACGTTAAACTGGGGTTGTTTATATCAGTTATATTGACGATCTCTATAATCCCAGGCCTAGTTTCGTAATTCATTCCTGATAAATAGAGGTGAAAAGGGATTTTTGTAAAATTAATTTCATCGTTATTGTAGAAATCAACCGTTAAATTGCCGTCGATAAACGAATTTGCTTCGTCCAATACAACTGATAAATTGTAGCGAGAAAAGTTGCTTGTAGGTTGGGCTAATTTCGGGGCGTTGGTTAAAAAAGGAGGAGAATTAATAAATGATTCGAGGTTACTTCCATATCCAGAGGTATAGTTCGTTATGGAAGAGTTTAAATTAACACAGCTAAAAACAAACAAAACTACAAGTACTATTCCAGAAAATTTGTAGTGAATTTCTTTCATTTTTAATTGAAAATTAATATTTGAGATTTTCTAGGAAATGTATATTGATAAATGTTTTGACTATGGTTCTATTAACTTGATAAAATTCTTATTTTGATTAGCATTATTTTTCAATATAAATAGTTTAATTTTTTAATTGAGAGCAATGAAAAAGAAAAGAACAGCTGTTGTTGGTGCTGGTTGGTTTGGTCGGGCACATATAAGAAATTTTAACGATCTCTCTGAGCTTGTTGGTATATGTGACACTAACGAAACTAAGTTAAAGCAAATGGCGGAGCAATACGATGGAATTAATACCTATAAAAATGTAGACGATCTAATAAAAAACGAAGAGATTGACGCCGTGAGCATCGTAACCCAACCAAAACAAATTCCAAAAATTGCTAAAAAGTTTGCTGAAGCTGGAATAGATATATTAATGGAAAAACCGATGGCGTTGAAGTTAGAAGATTTAATTGGTTTTAAAGAATACGACAACATTCGAATAATGCCTGGATTTATCGAGTTGTTTAATCCCGCTTTTACTAAATTACTAAACCATGTTGACGATATAGGAGAGATAATTTCAATTGCGTCAAAACGCGTTGGGTTGTATCCTAAAAGAGATTGGGACATGGGCGTTATTTTAGATTTATCTATTCACGATATTTATCTACAAGAAAAAATTTTAGGTAAAAATAATATAATAAATGCATTTGGCGTCAAAAAATGTTATAAAGATAGCGTTCATGCCGATGCGGCTTTTATAATATTAGATTTCGGTACGGCAATAGGTCAGATCGAGTCTAATTGGCTAACACCATCTAAATTCAGAAGAATGTATGTTAATGGTGAATTTGGGGGCATTTCTATTGATTTCATTACTCAGCAGATAAACATCCGAACGGGCATCGATCTGCAGGGAGAATGGCCAGTTACAAAAGATACTTCGTTCACTCCTTTGAAAGGGGACGAACCTTTGAAGAGAGAAATTAATAATTTCCTTTACGGTAAAGAGCTAGAAGTAACTCTAGATGACGGTATAAGAGCCCTAGAAATTGCTTTAAAAATCGTAAATTCTTAATTTTATATATTATTTAAAATTATGAGGTAATAATATTGAGCGAGCACAACAACGACGAAGAACAACACGAATTAGAAAAGATTCGGTTGAAAAAAATGAAAGCTCTTATGGATGCTCAAAATCAGCAGAAACAAATGCAGGAGAGAGTTCATTCCATAACTGAAAAAGTCGTTTATGTATTGAGAGCTGTTTTAGCACCAGATGCTTTTTCTTATCTAGAGAAAATAAAGACTAGCGAACCAATGGTATATCAAGCAATTTACAACGAGTTAATTAGTCCAGATGTATTAGCAAATATAGATTATTTAATTGCCATTATCAACCGCCAAGGTGGAATTCCAAGAAGGATTCCTTTGGATGCAATTATTCATTTAGTTCGAAAAATTAAAGGAGTTAAAGGAAAGATCCAAGTTAAAAAAGGTGATGGTAAATTGATGGATTTAGGCTCCTTTTTGACAAAATAATTTTAAATCGTCTTAATTTTAGAATCTAATTTTATATTAGGATTTCTTTATAAAATTAATAGTTATTGCAAGAAACTATTGTTCTCTGGCTGAAATTATTGCGATTATTTCCCACTCTCCATTATCAAATAGATTTGCGTCAATATTAGAAAACTGAAAAGCAAAAGGTCGTTTAAAAATTTGTTCTATCATAGGGCTAAATGAACTTACAGCAAAAATTAAGAGTCTTTTCAAAATACTTTCAGTTTTGGCTTCAATGTTTAAATCCTTCATTACATTATTGATAGCTTCAATTTCGCCTAAGTTATAATGATATTGGTAAATAAGTTTGAAATCAACTGCAGTCGGAGCCTCTGCTCCAGAAAGCGTTAAACCTCTCTTTCTGAAAGGGAACATTGTAGTAAGGTAAAAATAGAAAATCTCCTCGTAATGGTCTTTTAGCAGATATGAGATTTTAGAACCCTCTTGATATTTTGGCCAATAGTTGAGCATTAACTCTAAAAGCCGCGGGTAATTTTTGTATTTATTTTCGCTTTCTTTTTGTAAATGGTTTAATAACCTATTTTTAAGCGGCTTGAATTCGTTGTCTTTAGCTACTCTTTCAACAAATTTTGTAAATCTTTGACTCATTTTATAGCGGTGGACTAATTTAGTATGATATATTCTTAAATACCTTTAATTTTTTATATGTGACTCCGATAATATAATTTTTTGTATTTTTTTTTAAAAACTTATAAAAAATGGATTGTAATTATTATTTATGGTTAATAAGACAGCGCTTATTTATACCAATAAATATCAAAGTTATAATTTTGGACCACAGCACCCTTTACGACCTTTAAGGATTAAACTTACATATAGCCTTATGGAGAAACTAAATCTTTTTAATAACAAAAGATTAGAGATCTTTGAACCAATTTCCGCCACACAAAAAGAAATAGAAAGAGCTCACGACCCAGAGTATGTGGAAATAGTTAAAAAATTAAGCGAGAATCCTACGGATAGAAGTGTTCAACCATATCTCTATGGGTTAGAGACTGGAGATACTCCTGTTTTTAAAGGCATGTACGAGGCATCAGCATTAGTATGTGGAGCAAGTTTGTTAGCTGCAGATCTAGTTTGGCAAGACAATGATATAACGATCGCTTTTAATCCAGCAGGAGGACTTCACCACGCACATAAAAAAAAAGCTTCGGGATTTTGTATTTTTAACGACATTGCCGTAGCTATTCATCATCTTAAAAATTTAAAAAAAGATATTAGAATTGCGTATTTGGATATAGATTGTCACCATGGAGATGGTGTACAAGGGTTCTTTTACGACGATCCAAATGTCTTAACGATCTCTTTTCACGAAAGTGGAAAATTTTTATTTCCTGGTACTGGAAACACTAAGGAAGTCGGTGAAGGAGCAGGAAAGGGGTTTTCTATTAACTTACCTTTGTTGCCAGGTACTGATAATAGAATGTTTCGAAAATTATTTCGTTATTGTGTGCCTAGGATTTTAGAAGCCTATGCCCCCGATGTCTTATTAACTCAGTTAGGGGCAGATATGTACTTTAACGACCCTTTAACGCAAATGGGGCTTTCCCTTTCGATTTATCGGGACATTGCTCAAACACTTTACACATCTGCTCAGGATTACTGTCAAAACAAATGGATTGCAGTAGGGGGAGGAGGCTATTTAATGACTGCCGTACCTAGAGCTTGGACGTTATTTTTAGCGCGAATGCTAGATGTTGAATTAAAAAACGAATTACCCGAAGAGTGGCTAAATCAAGTTAAGGAAGAGGTTCCATACGAAACTACCCCTTACTTATTATGGGATCGCGACGATAAAGCGGAAGTACAACTGCTTTCTCATCCTGAAATTGCTAAAAAAATGATCGATTATAACAAGGAATTAAAAACTCTTTGCGATGAAGAATTTATTCCGAATCTTAAAAAAAAAAGTTAATTTGTGTTAATATTATTTCTTTTTAGTATCCAGTTATCAATTAAGAAGTTTTGGGTGCTATCTTTTGCTGAAGTGTCGTAATCAGATCGAATAATTGATTTAGGAATCCACACTTCTTTATCTTCGTTAAACTGGATAAGCAAAGCTTTTTCGGTTTCACCTTCAATAACGCCTTTTAATTGACTAACTTCACTTTCGTTACGTTCTACTGTTTCTGTCACAATTGGTAACGTCTTTGAGGCATTTCCTTTATTTACTTGCTCACCTTCTTTAGGAAATATTCCCTCTTTATTAATCGCGCCAAAGTTCAAAACCGTAGCAAACTCGATTTTTTCGTTTAATATATGCTTTAATAATAACCTGAAAATTTCAATTTGGGCAAATTTTAACATCTTAGAATATTTACCGATATAAATTAATAATTTTTCCTTAGCATCATCTTCCCATTTAAAAGATATTTGAGTTTTTACATCGTTGAAATTATGAAAGCTCGTCCACGAGGGCCTATTTCGATTTAGTACGTCTAAAATCATTACGATTTCGTCTAAATTGCATTTTATTGTCTTTCCTTCTCCTAAAGAAGGTTTTTCCCACGAGCCATCGGGTTTTTTCTTGATGCACTTCAAAAAGATATATGGTTCGGTTTTTGAAGAACTTCTAATCGTGAGCCCCGTTGATTGCCCAAAAAAACTTTGGCTATGTTTATCAACCATTTTTATCACATTTTTATAGTAAATACTGCTTTTTTATTGTATACAGTTTAATGAATTTTTAATATTCTAATTATATATAAAGGAAAATGTGGTCCAAAAATTCAAAAATTCATAATACTGTTAAAATATATTAAGTATCGAGAATCTTTTTAAGAAAAGAAAGCGTTTTTTGCTATTTGGGGCAAAATGAAGGAAATCTCACTTATTAGTACTCCAACAGAATCTCATTTCCATAAAGCGATCAAGTTTTTATTGTACAAGTATATTTATGAAAACGATAAGTCGGTAATAAAAAGATCCCTTGAAAAATATTTAGGGAATCGCTTTGCCGACGTGTATTTTAAACTCGATACAGGAAAAGAAGTAGTAGTAGAAGTTCAAAATTCTAAAATTTCTGTAAAAGAACTTATCAAAAGAACGAAGGATTATAATCAAAAAGGTATGTACATTTTGTGGGTGTTATACGGGGAGGGGAACTGCGTTGCATCGCCAAAATACCCCGTTGATACTAAATGTATAAAAATTAGCTTAGCAGAAAATTTCTTGCATCGAATGTATGGGGGGCGTGTCTATTATGTTAATTTGAACATTCGTAAAAATAAGGCATCTCTTAGAACGCCTTTCGCGCTTCATTTTTCTAAGCCATTAAATAAAAACAAACGTGGGTTTTTTAAAACTCGATACGATAGCTATTATTTTAGGGATTCAAATTTTACAGAAATTCCTAGTTGGAACATACTGTGTACAGAATTTTCCGGGTACAAGATCGCTCGGTTCTACGATAAAAATTTAAAAAATGTTTTGAAAAAGAGAATTGTAAATTTTTATCTTTTGAAGAAAAAGAAAGCACGGTATGACGAGAATAGATTGTTAAAGTTAATTTTAAAGTCTTTTAAAAAAAATTATGGAAAATACATGATTTATAACGCAATAATTGAATTGGTTAATGAGAAAAAGATAGATTTTCGTAGAAAATTTATTAAAAAAATTCAAAAAAAAATTATTTCGTAGTTACCTATTTATATTAACTACAACATGGAAATCCAACATGGGAATTATGCTGTTCTTAAAAGTTAGACAAAGAATATAAATTTCCTTATAATAATTTCCTAAGATTCGTCTAAAATCACAAAAACGCTCATTTTTAGTAAAAGCATCACAGTATCTTTTTAAATTGACATTTAATAATCTTATACTAGCCCATTTTCGATTTTCCCTTTTGTCATGTGAAAAGATAGATATCTTTATATAGTTAAGTGATCAATATCTAAATATAAAAAAAAATTGGAAACCATGATCAAAAAATATATTCTTATACCTAAGAGTCGAAAGACTCAATACCTCAACCCTTAACCCTGTTATTAGATAAATACATCTCCTCTTTTTACAATTTTGAAAGTCTTGGTTTCCGATTTACTCCTTTTTCCAAACTGAAAAGATTGGTTATACCCAATTGCAAAAAAGAGTTTGTTTTGTTTATATTTTTTTTATATTTATATTTTTGAATTGCTGATTTCTAAGTCAAGATTTATAAAGTCCCAAAAAGTATAAAAAAAAATAGTCTATTATTTAATAAGAAGCAAATTTTAAGCAAATTAATTATTGAGTTGAGGTTCGAATTGGTTAAAAAAATTAAACTAAGGTCTGGTTTAGAGGTTGAATTCGACGAACAAGCGCCCAAAACTCTTTTTGAAATAATAATAAGCGAAATATTAATTCCAAAATATAAAGAGAATAAAGATTGGAACTTAACTTTAAATATTATTCTTGAGGAAATGAACGAAGTTATCACTGAGTATCAATTGTCCCCTAAGTTAAAATTAGGGCTATTAAATCAAGTTGAAGAACATTTAGATAAAGATATCGAAGAATTAACCGGTTGTGATAAAATTGAAATACTTTTCTTAGACATGGATGACTACGTAGAGGATATAGAAAAATTAATTTGTGCCGGTAAAAACAAAATTCAGTTAAGAACTGACATGGCTAACTTAGTCTATCCGCTCACGATCTTTGAATTGGGCGAGCTTTTTATTTATTTAGGAAAAAGAGCGTTTCTAAAGTGATTTATTTTTAATCATTTCTCTTTTTATTATTTGGGCAAAGTGAAAAAAAGTTCGAGTTGATTTAATTCTATTATTAGTCGATTAAATAGAGATTACCCCTATCCTCTCCATCATGAATAATTTTTACTTTTCTTCCGTTCAAAGTAGACAAATTTTTTACTGAGAGTTCTATTCCCATAATACACGGGAGCCCAAATTCTCTTGATATAATAGCTAGGTGTGAACCCGCGCTTCCAGTGGTACATATAGTTGCTACCAATTCATTTAAAAGAGGACCTAGTGTCGTTATTCCCGCATCATCAATTAAACATATTTTTCCAGCAGCTTTATCGAATAATTCGATTACATCTTCGAGAGTTGCAATATACGCTAATTCACCAGTAACATCGGATTTGGTAGAGCACGATAACCCCTCTCCAATCTTTTTCATTAGCTATATCCCCATCTAATTCTTAATTTATTACCACTAATTAGATTTTAGTTTTTTGTATATTACTTAAATTTTTTTAAAAAAAAAATGATAGTATTTCAAATATTTAAATAGAACTAAGTTTAAAGTTAATATTAAATGGAAAGGTTTAGGAGGAGATTTAGATGGACATTAAAGCTGCGAATGAATTAATAGCTCGTGCTTCCGAATTAGTAGATTACCAAGTATCACGAAGAGGACTTTTAGAATCAAAGTTATTTCCTGTAACTGCTTACATTTGCGTTTCTTTTTATGAAGCTTACGACATCTTGTATGATATTTTGAAAAAAGTCTCAGAAAAAACTACTCCCGAAAAAATGGGCAAAGAGAGTAGAAAAATCCTATCAGAGATTCATGCTTTAAGTATTTTTTATATTCCGCTGTATTATTTGGTAGGACGGATGGGTGAAATACAAAGGAATGGCGGAGATGCGAAAAGTGAAACCCAAGAAAAAAGAGAAGAGACTTTATTTGTCCTCGATTTCTGGAAACGATTAGCAACTTCATATTTTCCTGAAGGAAAATTATCAGTATACGATTCTAACAAACATAATATTGCTATAAATCAATCTGATATTGATTGGGCTAAAAATCAAATTATAGATATATCAAAAGAAGAAGCTATAAATGTCAAAAGATCAATGGCGAATCTTGAAGTCGTGTCATTTCTTGACGAGTGCGAGGCTAGGGCTAAAATTTGCGACCATGGCCCATACCAAATTAATGAAAACGAAGTCTTGATATTTAGAGAAATATCACATCTCTATGATGGTGGTAAACCTCATTTTCCTTGGTCTGAAACGGATGCTATATCTCCCTTTAATAACGTTGCTTTTGTTTTTCGATTAAAAGATATAGAAGCTAAATTTGACGATTTTGCTACTTTAGAAACTGTTCCTGCAGATTTTATTGATAATATAACCGGAGTTGCACTGTTAAATAGAGAGGGGAATAACGTTAAACCACTGGACTTAGACGTATTAGACTCCTTTAGCACTTATTCAGTAAATGCCAATAAAGAATTATTTTTAAAATTTGCTAAATGGGATAGAAAACAAAGATTAATTGCGGGGGCTTACGCATATTGTTACGGATACGCGAGGTATACTAATTTCGCTAGGGTTACTGAGGAGATTAATTGGGAACTTACTGAAAGAATAATGGATAAATACATACCAATCTTTATGGAAAGTGATTTCGATCCGGGAATTCCGAGATTATTAAGAAGTAGAGCAAAAAAAAAGAGAGAAGGTCCGTCCCTTTATTTACTACCACAAGATTGATTTACATGGATATTAACGAGAAAGGTTCTACTTTGGTTGAAGTTGACGAATTACTTCATCAACCTTCGAGTGAACTAAAATGGAGGGAATCTTATTATTTTAATTGGGCAGATCTGAAAAATAAAATTTCGGGATTCTCAACAATAGGGATAGTTCCTCATGAAAATAGGAGAGAGTTTGTATTCTTATTATTCTTAGAAGATCGAAATGAAGTATATTATAAAGAGCCACCATTACAGGAATACGATAACGATATAAATTCTATGTTACGAGATAAGAAACTCTCTTACACGCTTGTTAAACCCTTTAAAAAATGGAAAATAATTTATAAATCGCGAAAATTAAAGTTTGATATAACCTTTGAAACCAGATTTCCAACTTTTAATTTCGGTAAAGATTCTTCTAAATCTTGGCACCAGCATTTTGAATCGTCAGGAGTAATCACCGGTAAATTAATTAGAAAAGACGGAGAAATTATTAATATCACAGGATATGGTCAACGTGATAAGAGTTGGGGCTTTCGGGACTGGCATCAGTTTGATAAATGGTACGCAGGTCATTTCCAATTCAAAAATTGGTCATGTGCATTTCGAAAAGATTATACTGAAAATCGAATAGATTTATCAGGTCATACTTCGAATAAAAAAGGAAATATTTCAATATCCAATTTAGAAATCCAAACTTTAAACGACTCTGATCAGTTTAAAAGTCCATTTACAACAACTTATAAATTTACGGATGCAACTGATATAGAATATAAAATCAAAGCAGAGCGATTCGGAAAGAATTCGTTAATTCGCTTTGTTAGAAGTTTCCCCGGGGGATATACAGAATTATTTGAACAAATGGCCAAGATAAAGGATTTAAAAACTGGAGAGATTGGTGTTGGTATGATGGAACACTTAAGAACTTTTAAGACAGAATAAAGGAATAGATTTATATAGTAAAAAGTCGAATTTCTATTAATTAAGAAATTAATGAAATAATAATAAAACATTATTTAATCAAAGGGATGTGATTAACGATTTGTGATTGGTGTTTGGCCCATGGAGCAGGTAAAAAATGGTACATGAATGCCCGAAATTACTCCAATGAGCTTGCCGAAGAACATAATATGAAAGAATATTTAACCGAGCAATGGATGAATTTTGAACAAGTTTTTATAAGAAAAATAATGGGTTTTTCGTCTAAAGACTTGGGATACAAGTTGAAAATGCCAATAATTGGTAAAATTCTTCGTTGGAAAGCTGAGAAGATGATCCATAGCGAAAAGAAAAATCGAAACCCTGTAAGGGCTGATGGTCATTTTGGACAAGCTATTCCTTTAGAAGACGCTCAGATCATTATGTCAGAGCTAGCTGCTGAACCAATAATCCTTAATTATTGTATGTGTCGCTGGATGCAAAGAAAAAAAAAAGAAGCAGTGTGTATAAATTTCGGTGTGCTTTCGGAAGTTTTAGAGAAACTACCGCGCTTTATTCCAAAAGATCGCGTTGTAAGGATAGATCGCGAGACCGCGATGGAAAAATTAGAAGAGTTTAATAAAAAAGGATACATTTCTAGTGTCTGGTTTCAGCCAGTACCATACATTAACGCCATTTGTTCTTGCGAAAGTCCAGAATGTGGTGGACTTACTCTAAGAAACAATTTTAATTTAAACGCTATGTATAAAGCAGAATATATCATCCAATTAGATCAAGATAAGTGTGAAGGTTGTAAGTCGTGCGTTGCTATGTGTCAATTTAGTGCTATTCGCTTTATCCCTTCGATGAACAGAGTTATCATAGACTACGATAAATGTTTTGGTTGTGGTGTATGTAGACATGCTTGTAAAAATGATGCTTTAAAATTAATACCCAGAGAGGAATATCCAGGATTTGATGGATCTTATTAGGTGATATTATGAGCAAAGCAAAGAAAAAGAAAAAGAAAAGAACTAAGATAAATATTGATTATTCTATATGTGGAGAAAAGGGTAAAATAGACCCAAGAGATTGTGGACTATGTTTGAAAGCATGTGATCCTGCTGTTTTTGTAATGCATCCGACAATCGGAACGGAAGACAAACAAGAAGATCCATACGATCCACAAGACTGGCGAATTACTCCTATTTGGGGTTCTTTATGTAGTCGTTGTTTCAAATGTGTTGAGGTTTGTCCTGAAAATGCTATAACAATATCATGGTAAAGGAAACAATTAAGTTCAAAAATCTTTAACTTTTTATTAATTTTAAAGCATGCAACAAAAATTTAACCCTAAAGATATAAAAATTGGTCTTAAATTACCTACAATTTTGACCCCACTAAGCTCAATTATTATTCGAATGGCTTTTTTTGTAGATTATGTCTTCCCTCCTCTATTTAAAATATTTAAAATAATTGGGCGTTTGGGTAAACTTCAAAATATTAGTTTTTTACCTGAAAATGACGTTATTAGATTAAAACAAACCCTTATAACTCTTGAAGACGGAGGAAAGTTAGCAACCGACATATATTTACCGAAAGAGATTTATAAAAAGAAAGGCAAGGGCCCTACAATTCTAATAAGACTACCTTATTGGAAAGATCGCCTTAGCATATTAGGGTATTTCTTAGCATCTAAAGGTTTTGTTTCAGTTCTCCAAGATATCCGCGGCACTGCGCAATCGAGCGATTATAGTACTAATTCGATATACATGTATGAACGACAAGATGGTTTAGAAGTTCTACGTTGGATCACTAAACGATTTTGGCATAATGGAAAAGTAGGGATGTGGGGATTGTCTTATTTGGGCATAACACAATTAGCGGTATCTTGGAATAACGAAAATTTACTTACTTGTTTAAGTCCAATTCACAGTTCTTTTTCAAATGTTTTTTGGCATCCTGGAGGTTTGTATCCGATTGGTTTGTCAGGATCTCTTTATTTAATCATGAATTCAACCTCAAGCATGAAAAAACTAACAACTATGGATTTTGATCAGTGGGATAAAGATGGATATTACAAACAATTGTTTTTTAATCCCTCAATTAGCTTATATAACGAACCTATAGACTCAAAAATACCAAAATTATCGGATATGGCAAGCATAGAAGGAGCTAAATACTTGATGAAGATTATGAATCGAGTCTATAAAACGGATGTAGATGTTTCTAAAAAGGACGATGGCTCGTTCGCTAAGTTGATAAAGGAAGTGTTCTATGAGAGAAAACTATTTCACAATCACGAATTATCCCCATATGGATTTGGACTTGATTATAAATTTAATACGCCCATACTGTTTATTGGGGGTTGGTACGACATGTTTATTGAACACATGGTACGAGACGCGAAGTTAATACAAGAGAAGGCTCCAGAATTTTTTAAAGAGAATTTTAAGATGATCATTGGCCCTTGGACACACATGAATATGGATAAATTATTTATTAAGCCATTAAAGTACGCCCATTTAAAAGATGATTTCAGGTTTTTTAAAAATATCCTTCCATTTTGGTGGTATGAATCTTGGTTAAAAGGAGAAGAGGCAGATTTTTCAAAACTACCTCCATTACAAGTATTTGTGTTAAATAAAAACATTTGGAGAGGTTTTAAAAAGTGGCCGCCTTCTTCCAATGAATTTAAATTATACTTACATTCTAATGGGAAAAGTAATAGCCTTTACGGAGATGGTTTCCTTTCAAAAAACGAACCGAAAGAAGAACCGCCCGATAGATATAATTTCGATCCTACTAATCCTGTGATTACAAAAGGGGGACGAAATCTTTTTCTCTTAAGCGGCCCTCAAGATCAGACTAACATTGAAAAGCGTGATGATGTATTAATATACACTTCAAAAACGCTCGAAAAAGGGATAGAAATTATCGGTGAGGTCAAAATGGTCCTTTTTGCTTCTACCACCGTACGGGATACAGATTTTATGGTTAAGCTAGTTGACGTCTACCCTAATGGAAAAACTTCAATAAATGTTATAGATTCTGGCGTAAGAGGTCGCTTTCTTAATGGCGATTTGAACGAACCTAAACTCATCAAACCAAATAAAATAAATAAATACGAATTCGCTATTGGTTCAATTGGTATCTATTTCCCAAAAAACCACAAAATACGCTTAGAAATAACTTCGAGCAATTTCCCCCGATTCGACGTAAATTCCAATCTTGCAGGGGTACAAAATGAGAATGGGTACAAGGTTGCTACACAAACCATATATCACGATAAAGTTAATCAATCACATGTAATCCTTCCCGTTTTTTCTAATGAAAAACAATAATAATTACACCTTCACCTAAGAAGAAAGGCTACAGAATAAGAATATTGTAGAAGCTTTTCTACAAATAAAGCATTTATTTTAATTTAACTATATCAGCCGTCTTATATAAATACATGAAATAAAAATTGCTAGCGGGTCCAAAAGCGATATGATCGGCCATAACACCAAAATAAGATAATTTTTTAAAAATATCTTGTGTCAGAATTATAAAGGCATCTTCCCCTTCGTCCATTACCACGCTAGTTCCAAAAACTTGATCACGGGAACGAATTTCAGCGATTTGAGCGTATTTTTCAAGGATTTCTTTAAATTTTTTATCCTTTATTATTACTTCTTCAACTAATAATCTAATATCTGTGACTCCTCGAGCTCTTGCTTTTTTTATTTCCTCGTAAAACAAATCTAAAAATTCGAAATCCTGTGCGACAAGGTATAGGGCCATTTTTGCTGAATTTATTAAAGTTAAAGCTCTATTAATACAAACATCTCTTCCCCGGTGAATATATAAAGCAACTTTTATCGGTGTATCGTGAGATTCGTAAATGGGGGTAAGCTCACGAATAATTGTGTCTGAATATCCGTCAAAACTATCGCTGTATTGTTTTTTTGCGATTACCAACGCTTCATCAGGGCTTTTTGCGAAATATCTCGACGGTCTTGATTCTTCCTCTTTTAAGATCCACATTTTATCCTTTTCTAATTGAGTTAAAATGTTATAAATTCGAGAATATGGAACTCTTGAGGCTTCAGAAAGCTCTCTCGCGTCCATAGGCCCTTTTGAGATTAAAGTTAAATATATTGCTATCTCGTAATCCGTTAAACCAATCGAACGTAGAGATTCTTTAACGTTCTCGGGAGTTTCATGTGACATTTTTTTACACCATTAACCAAAATCGTGTAATTTAAGAGATTTTGGGCACTTAAAAGAATTTTGTTAATTAATAAATTAATAAATATTTCATACTATTTCATACTATATTTTTTTTTTTCTTTTTACCCTTGCGGGGTAAGTCGTTTTGCGACTAGAATTTTCTCGCAAAAGTCATTCTTTATGATAATATTAGATTTAAAATGATTTTTTGACAAACATTGGCTAAGCAAAGTCATCCACCTCCGTTGTCATCTTGGGGGATGAAATTGATGACTGCAACAGAGATGATTGTAGTAAAAGTAATAACCAGTGCTATGATAATAATGGCAATGAATATTTTTTTATTTCTTTTATTTTCCAGAATTTTTAAAGGCATATTTAAAACATTTTTATTATGTTAATTGATAAAATTTGTAGTAAACATAAAGAAACATAGAATCTTAAACTTATTTTTTTTATCAATCAAAATACTTTTTAACGAATTCTTGGCGATAAATTTCCGGATTTTCAGAGTTTTTCAAGATAAAGTCCTCATATCTACCATAAATTTTAAGCATATCGTCGTATAATTGTCTACAAGCTTCTGTTGGTTTTATGACTTCAATACCTTTAATGTATAAAAACTGTTTCACTAAATCGGACCATTCCTTTTTAACATTGATTGAATCATAATAAGATTTAGCGCTTCTAAAAGCAGCGCCTATGGCTGCAGAATCAGGGACATTAAATATACGTACTTTAGTGTTAAATATATCTGCTGCTACTTGTAAGATTTCTCGATTTGCAGATGCTCCTCCAGTTGCATAAATCTCTTCAGGCTTTTCACCAATCCATTTTGAGTGTAATCTCATAGACAAGAATTGAGCCTCGATAATTGCTCTAACATTTCCTTCTAAATCTTTATCATCGAATCCAAACCGGTATACTTTAGGTTGCAATACAAACGGGACGATCTCAGGAAAAAAATAAGGGAGCATTATTTTCCCATAATTACCACAAGGTGTTTTTTTTAAAATCGCTGAAAAATCCTTCCAAGTAAGGTTGTAATTATTTTTAACCTTCTCTCTTGCTAAAGAACCATTTTTGTAGCAGATTAGGCTCATATAATCGCCTGTGGGCGCTCCAAAAACGTGTCCCTCGCCCTTCAAATCAAAATGTAAGTTCTTCATATAACTAAAATATGTATCGCTTGTCCCTAAACTAATCGCAACTTTACCTTTTTCTGTAAGACCAACTCCAATTAGGCTATTGGGATTATCTCCCGACCACGCGATTAGGATAGTTTCTGGAGAAAAACCAAATCTTTCTACAAAATAAGGAGATATTTTTCCTATGACATCGTAAGAATTGACAAGGGACGGTAATTTTTGTCGTAAATTCAGAGCAGTAGCGTTTAAAGCTTTATCGTCCCATTGTTTAGTTCTAATGTTCATTAAATTCATACCTGCTCCATCCCCATGGTCGATTGGTGAATTTTTACCTAGTAATACTGAAGATAGAAAAGAGCTTACGAGATGAATCGTTGAAGTTTGAATATAATCGTCGTAATTTTGTTCGTAAAATTTTCTGATTTGCGGTCCAGAAAATCTCTCAAAAGTATTTGAACCAGTTATACTTATTGTAGGTTCTAATCCTCCTAATTCAAGACGAATCTCTTCGCATTGCTTGGTTGTGCTTGAATCCATCCAGATTGGACTAGTTTCTCTTGTAAAGACTTTCTGTAATTGATTTACTAAAGATTTTTTAGAATCTAAATTTTTTAGAGTTGTTTCGAAAGAATTGTTTAAATAAACCGTTCCATGTTGCTGACCTGAACCAGAAATTGCTTTTATTTCGTTCAAAGGTAAGTTTTTTTGAACAAGCGCTTTAAATAATAATTCTAAAGCTTCTACCCACATTAATGGATTCGAATGAACAACTTTACCGCCATTCGAAGTAAAAACGCCATTTTGGGTGTTATAATGTGGTAGTTCTTCGTCAAAATTAATACTGTGACTAATGATAATTTCATTTTTGCTAAGATTTATGAGAACGGCCGTTAAACTTTGAGTTGAACAATCTACACCGAGAAAATAATCCATATTCATATTTTTTTTTTTAAATGATAGTGGTAATATTAGTAGTTAGACATATAAAAAATATGCAAATTTATTAATTTAGTAATAATGTACTAAACATTTGATTATTTTAACAATAACAATTTTCAAATTATTATACTAGATAATACATATCGACCAAAATCGCTTTTTTTCGAAAATTTCAAGTAAAAAATAAAAATTTAAATACTAGAAAACAAAAAAATAATTAACTTAATATCACAAATAATATATAATTAAGATCATTTTAGTAATATATTAAATATATATTTAGAAGAGGTTGAAAATTATATTGGACGCAATCGATGAAAAAATCTTAGAAGAATTGAAGGTAGATAGCAGAATATCATTTAAAGACATTTCTGAGCGAGTAGGAAAAACAGAAGCTACGGTTCGAAGGCGGGTTAATAAGTTGAAGGAGGATGGCATAATAAAAAGTTTTACTATAGAATATAGTGTCAATTCTAAACCACAAACTAGAGCCACTGTTAAAATTGAACCTGATTTTAAGGAGATGAAAAATATAATGAAAGAATTAAGAGCAATTGATGAGATTACAGATATTTGGCGCTTAAGTGGAAATTGTGGTCTTTTCATAAAAGTGGAGATTCCTACTATTGAACAGTTTAACCCTTTAATTGAAGAGAAAATATCTGTAATCAAAGGAGTTAAGATAATGGAAACTTGTTTTATAACTGATATTATAAAATAATCAGTTCTTTCAGATGTATATGTTTTTGTAATAATCAAAAATTAGAAACTTCATTACTAATTCTTTATTTGATAAATTTCTCCCATTTTTAATGCTTTGAATTTTTTAAAATTAAAATTTTTAAAAAAAAACCATTAAGTAATAAATATTATTTCCATTATTTTACTAATATCTAAAAAGTTGGAATCTAAAATGGTTATTAAGAAGGGCGATATTATTAAAGTAGAATACGAAGGGCGATTAGAAGATCTAACGATATTTGATAGTACGGAACTTCAAGGGGGAAAACCAATTAAGTTTGAAGTTGGTGTTGGTTTATTAATTCGGGGTTTTGATAATTCAGTTGTGGGTAAAGAAGTTGGAGATGAATTTACTATTACTTTAAAAGCTTCTGAAGCTTATGGTGAGGTTGATCCGCAATTAATTCAAACTATTTCCAGAGAGCAACTTCCAAAAGATATTGATCCTGAACCTGGGATGATGTTGAACGCATTTGATGCTAACGGGGCACAATCTGTGATCTGGATTAAGGAGGTCGACGACGAGTTTGTAACGCTTGATATGAACCACCCAATGGCCGGAAAAACGCTAATTTTTAAAATTAAGATTCTAGAAACAGGTTGCGAACCAGATCCACCTGGCACTCATGAATGTGGGTGTGGGTGTGAGCACAATTAAAAAGAATAAAATTTTACCACATTTTTATTATTCAAAAATAATAATTTTAACTAATTTTAAACTAATTAATAGTTCCCTGAAAAGAAATTAAAAATAATCTTTCTTAAAAATCAATGAACAATTTTATTTGTTTTAGATAATTTTTACTATTAATAAATTTGCCCCCACCAGTAATCAAAGATGAGCTATAAATTTACAAAAGAAGAATTAAAGGAACTTTTAATTGATTACAATAAAGTTGCTTTAAAAGAGCAAAAACTTGATCTTCCTTCTAAAGTCTGTATTTGGGACGAAACATTGAGAGATGGAGAGCAAAGTCCTACTGTTTATCTTACCTTAGAGGAAAAGATCCATTTAGCAAAATTAATGGATGAGATAGGAGTTAAATTAATCGCAGTTGGGTTTCCAGCAGTCTCAAAAACCGAAAAGAAAATCGTTAAAGCGATAGTAAATGAAAATTGTAAAAATGCTACTATCCTTGGAATTGCTCGTCCAAAGAAGGAAGATATTAATGCGTGTATCGATGTAGATCTTAAAGAAATCGTAATTTTCATGCCAATTTCTCCAATTTTTAGGAAAACTTTAAAGCAAACACCTGAGCAACAACTAGAAATGATCGAAGAAGCCATTCATTACGCGAAAGACAACGGATTTAAAGTCAATTGGGTTTCAGAAGATGGCACTAGATGCGATTTTAATCATTTGATAAATGTTTTCAAAACGGCAATAGCAGCCGGGGCAGAAAGGATCGTTCTTGGAGACACAGTAGGAGTTTTAACGCCACTTTCTACTTCGTATTTGATTAAGCGAATAAAAAATGACGTTATAAAACCACAAAAAAAAGAAATTCCTATGGGTATTCACACGCACAACGATTTTGGCTTAGCGGTTGCTAATACTATTACTGGCGTATTTGAGGGATGCACTTATCCACATACCTGTATAAATGGTTACGGCGAAAGAGCAGGAAATGCCGCTTTAGAAGAGGTTGCTACGAATCTTGAACGGATAGGTATTAAAACAGGTATAGATTTGACAAAATTACCAGAATTAAGTGAAATTTGCGAGAAATATTTTTGCCAACCATTAGCCCTAAACAAGGCCATCGTAGGTGAACACGCCTTTAGTCACGAAAGCGGACTTCACATTGCTGCAATTTTAGCACACCCATTAACATATGAACCAATAAACCCCCATATAGTAGGCCGAAGAAGAAAGTTCTATTTAGGGAAATTCTCAGGGTCTAAATCAATATTAAACGCACTAAAACAAAAAATTAAGGTTTTAGATTTAGATATTCCAGATGAAATTATTAAGCGAATTGTTTTAGAAGTGAAAAAGAAACACGAAGAGACGTCTAAGAAGGAATTAAGAAAGTCGTTTAAGATAATAAAGCAAGAATTAGAGAAAGTTACAAAAGGAGTCGGGGATAAAGAGTTCTTCGAAATTGTAAATAAATACGCTCAACCATACGTTCCTGACGAATTTAAGCCAAAAATTTAGAATTTAATGAATATAAACCTTACTCTGCTTTTTATAGTTTTTTATCAATCTCTTTAATTTTGTTTTTAGTTACCTTTAAATCATTCTCCAGTTGGCCAGCCCTTTTTTCGTAAGATTTCTTATCCATTTGTCCGTCTTTATATTTCTTTTCTACAAAATCAAGTAAGTTTCGAACCGAATTAAGTTTACTTTCTAGTCCCTTCTTTTCGGCTAATAAATCTTTCTTTTTAACTTTCTTTTTAGTCTGTGGTTTTGGAGAAGGCTTTAAATTATCGGAAATGTCGATACTTGGCAATCCAATAAAATATTCGTCCTCTTTTCCGTCTAAACTCTCAGGTCTTTTGGGAAGATCGGTTAGTGGTTCATTTGAGGCTATTAATTCGTCTAAACCATCACTTGTTGTTTTTTGAGAATAATTCTGTTGTTTATTAGGTGGGGGTCCATTCAATTCCGTAAGCGAAGTTTCCGAAGAAGCAACCGTTCTAATTAGTTTGTCGATTGTAGTCTTCATTGTATCAATTTGATTTTGAAAAATCTTTAGCAAATCGAATAATTCACTTTTATTAGATATTTTCATAGAAAAATTGATATCTACATTTTTCCTTTCAGTTGTTGCAGAACTAATTGGTGACGATTGGTAATCCATTGTTTTTGTTGTAGAAGGTACCTCTTGAGGAGCAATCTCGGGGATAGCACCGCTCGAATGCAATTCCATTCTATAATCTGAAACTAACCATGAAAAAATATTAAACGCTAAATTTGGATGCTCATCGTTACCGAAGCCCCCTCCAACTCTGTCTCTAAACAGTTCATAACTTCCTATAGCACAGACCCTTCCTTCATCGGGTTCAGCAACACAAATTAAGGGAGTAGAAAAAGGTTCTGATGTTTCATTTGAGGATACGATAGAAATCGAACTACCTACTAACGAAAGCGAACATCCAGATCTAAAGCACAATGAACTAATACTATTTGTAATTGGATGTGGTGGAATAAAGGCCGTAACTATAGGCATATTTTCTAAGCCTAAATTATAAGTTTTATCTAGTACTTGGTCGTTTTCAAATGCTATTCCATACGTTTGGCTTAATTCGCTTAGGTTACTATTTCTTCCTCTATCGCCCCCTGCATGAGACAGCATCAATAACCCGCCCCCATCTTCTCTAACCCAACTGTTAATTTCAGTTATTTCCATCGAAGAGATTTTTGCAAAATCAGGGCAAACAAATACTAAAATATCAAACGATCTTAAAGAATTTCGGGTAATCGGTGCTTCTAAGAAATTATAACAAACGTAATCGTTAGCATTTAAGAAGTCTCGTAATTCCGTTAGATTCTCGTCTAACTTTCCCCGTGGTTTGTGGGCTGTATCAAACGCTATATTATACGGCATGATAATTATTTTTTTTTGTCATTTAATAAAAAGAGTAATCTATTATCAATAAATACTTTTGTCTCCTATAATTAAATTATTTTTAGTAATGTTTTCTACTCTTACATTACTTCCTATGATTGAACCCTCAGTTATCACATTTTTTAAAGTTGCATTCTTTTCAATAACGCAATTTTCTATAATGCAATTTTGAATATTAGAATCGCAACCAATCGAAACATATGGTCCAACAACGGAATAAGAAATTTTGGTATTCTTCCCTATATACACAGGACCTTTTATGAACGACCTTTCAGAAACGACATTTAGCTCTTGAAAATCTTCGATAGTGACCGATTTTTGTTTTAAAAGATACTTGTTACCATTCAACACTTCAGAAGGTCTTCCAAAATCCAATATTCCTTTTTTAAGCTTAACTGCTGCGATTTTTAATCCGCTATCGATTAAATCTTGTAAGCTTTCGGTTAAATAAACCTCTTTAGATCCATCCACTCTTTTATCTAAATATGTTTTTAAATTATCAAAGAGAGCTTGAGTTGCAGAGTTAGAAAATGCGTATATACCAGCTATAGCTAAATTGGATATAAATTCTTTTGGTTTCTCAACTAATTTTTGAATAAGTGAATTATCATCTATGACAACAACACCATAAGAGCTCGCATCTTCTTTTGGGACTTCCATTACTGTAATAATTCCATCTATGTCAGATTCGTAATATCGATACATTAAGTAAGAAAATTCGTCAATTGGAATCATGTCTGCTAAGAAGATTAACGATCCTTCCCGTTTATCAGCTTCTTTACTTGTGTGTGTGTGTGTTTCAAACCTTGAATTAGCTAAATATACCGCTTCGCCCAATCCCCAGTAAAATGGTATATCATCGTTGTATCCTCGTGGTATTTGCTCTATAAAAATTAACTTAAACTTATCGCCATACTTTTGTTTAACGAATTCTGTTATTTGTCTTCTCTTATATCCGACAATTAAAATTAATTCCGTTTTTGAACCAAATGTATCGCTAATTTTATTAAGGATGTGTTCCAACACCGTCTTTCCAGCAACATTTATGAATGTTTTAGGTTTGCTTAAGGTAAATGGGCGTAATCTCGAACCAATACCTGCACATGGACCTATAATTTTCATATTTTAATTTGAAATATTGTCTTTTTACTTTATTTAGTGTTAATAATCATTTAATTTTAATAAAACTTTGACTCATCCGAATCGAAAATTCTTTGTAAATAGCCAAATAATAAATCAAGTCCATATTCTTCTTTATTTGAGCAGGGGATCAACTCTGAAGTGGAGCCTAATTGAACGAATACATCTGAGATTAACATAGATAACTCCCTTATTAAACCACTTTCTCTTTCATTAGTGGAATCCTCTAACGCTCGAAAGTCTTGACTCCAATTAACAATCATATCGATTTGATCTTCGCCTAATAGATCAGCTTTGGATAAAACATTAATTTGGGAAATATTTCTAAACCTAAATTGTACTGAGGCTGCTAAAAGTAGTGTAGAGATGAATCCATTAGGTCTGAGGACTAAGTTTGAATCAAAAAGAAAAGAAACTGCCTTTTGAATTGATCCAAAACCTAATGAGCTTGCAATTAAAGGTCCCGTGTCCCTAAAAGCAAACAGTTCAAGCTGTCCAGCAGTATCTACAAATACCCAATCTGCATTGTATTCGTCAATTTCGTACTTTAAATCGTCTAGAAAGTTAACCATTAAATCAGAAGCTAAGATCATGGCTCCATTTGGCCCCAATTCGTATTTATCCATTACTTCTTCAAGAACGATGAAGTCTCTTATATCTATATCGGGAGTATAAGGCATTCTATTAACTCCAGGGTCCAAGTTTAAAGTAATAGCCGAAATATCAGGATTTCTTTTAAGAACGTATTCTTTAAATAATCCTGTTAATGTGCTCTTACCGCTTCCAGCCGTTCCAATAAAATAATTTAATAAAAAAATAATCGACCTCTGTTAAGTTTTCTTTCCTCATTAATATTTAAATAATCAAAGATAATTAAAGATTCATAATAAAACTAATAGTTAACACTACGAATGAATATTAGGGATTGAGTTAAAAAAAGTGAGTTTAGTATTCATTAATAGCTTATTTTGGTTTATTTAATTTTTTCAATTTGACTTTTTTTTCTTTTTGTTCTTGTTGTTCTAGCTTTTTTTTGAATCTTTCAATTTGGTTGTTGATTGCGATTTCTTCCTTTTTCTTTAATTCCTCATCGCTCAATACGATAGCTTTAAGTTCATCTCCGCTCATTGGTTTTAAAATATCTGTAATACTAAAACCATTGTTTTTCTCTGTGATTTCTCTAAACTTTGTTTTCATTTCTTTCATCACTAAAAGTTTAGCTGATGATCCTCGGCTTTGCATCAATGACGGTAATTCGGATCTTTTAATTCTTTCGATGCCCGGTCCCGAAACTCTTTGGGAGGTGCGTATTGGAGGCCCATAAGATATAGGGTTAGCCGGCATATTTTGCATGGTTAAGGAGAGATTTTTTAAATGTAGCTCTATGTTCTTTAAAGTCTCGTTGCTCTCTTTCATCATTGAAATTACTGATTGATCGGCAGAAACACTCTCAATACTATTTTTTTCGTAAATTATTGTTCTTTCTTCTTTATTTTGGTTGTAATCCGTCTTAATCGATTGTACTACTCTTTCTTGAGTGACTTTTCTTTTTTGACCTTTGCCTAAACTTAAATCTATAAATTGAAAACCATCGTAGCACTCATCGTTAATTCCAATGTCTAATATGTTAAATTTCTCTGAAAATATGTACTCGATTCGGTGCCCAGAATTTAGATATATCGTTAGTTTTAAAACCTTAATCTGGATATCTGTATAACCTTGAATTTCATCTAATTCAATTGTAAAACATAGAAGCTCGTTTGAGTGATAAAACTTTTTTATTGAAACCAGCGATGGAGATTGCTTGTAATATATCTCTTGTCTAACAACCTTAGATATTTCAAACTGGAAATTCAACCTTTTAATCTTATCTGGAAGAAATTGAACTTGCTCTTCATCGTTTTTTTTAAATTCTAAAAACAATTTCCTTTGATCGTCCCAAAAAACTTGGAACAATTCCATTTTTGCTTATAACCCTTAGTTTTTATCGTTTATTTTTTCAATCGATCTACTTATGTCTAAAATTTAATCTATCCTTTAAAATATCGCGACTTCACCAAATTATTGATTTTTAAGGGACTTAATTATCGAATAGACGGAGATTCTTTGATGAGAAGAAAATTAAAAATTAATTTAATTTAAGTTTGGAAAAATAATATACTGGCTTTTTTAGTTTGACTTGAAAATATTCAATTTCTTCTTTTGATTGATCCCCAATATATTTATTGACATCAAGTACTAAAATTGCATCTTGATGGTGTAGTTTTCTTAGGGCAACTTCTTGGAGATTATCCCACTCTTCCACCGAGAATCTTTCTTTATTTAATAATCCGTCAACCGAACAGATTTCGACAAGTTTTTTATAATTAATTTGTAAAATTGACTCGATCTTAATAAAATAATCCTTAAATCGCATGGAACCTACTAAAAAGATTTTATTTTCTTTTATTTTTGAAAAATCGTAATCTTGGAACTCATCCAAGAAATTCTTATTTAACCGTTCTTTTTTTATCATAATTGTATTAATGTTCATTCCTATTTAATCCTCACATGAAATTAAATATTGTCTATCTCGCAGAAAACTTAGAATTTATGAGAAAACTGGATTCAGAAGTAATCGATCTTATCTATATTGATCCTCCTTTTTACAGTGGCGTCGATTACAAGGAATTTTCTGATTTATGGAAATCGCTAGATGATTATTTAGATTTTATGAAATTAAGAATTAAAGAAATGCATCGTATCCTTAAAGAAACGGGTAGTTTTTACCTACATTGCGATACAAATGCAAAATTTGACTTGAAACCTATTTGTGATGAAATTTTTGGGCGAAAAAGTTTTCGAAGAGAAATCATTTGGAATGTGGGAAGCGTTTCGGGATTTAAAAGCCAAGTAAATGGTTGGGTACGCCAGCACGATACAATAATTTATTACACGAAATCATCAGTTTTCACTTTTTATAAACAATATTTACCATATCGAGAAGATTATATTAAAAAAATGTTTAGATATAAAGACAAAGAAGGACGATTGTATCGAAAACGCCGAGGAGGTAGACAATACTTAGACGAACGTCCCGGATCATTAGTAGGTGACGTATGGAATGATATTTATTCTTTTCAAACGACTACGAGATCGAAGGAATATTTAGGTTATCCCACTCAAAAACCTGAAAAATTACTCGAACGAATAATTTTAGCATCTTCAAATGAAGGAGATATCGTTGCTGATTTTTTCTGTGGTTCTGGAACAACAATAGCTATAGCTAAAAAGTTAAATAGAAAATGGATTGGTGTTGATAACAATCAGAATGCCATCGAATTGTGTAAAGAAAGGCTAAATTTAAACTTATAAACCTAAATACAAATATTTTTATTCAATTTTATTCACTTTAACATAAAATTAAACAATAATTGAAAAAAAGTGGCAAAAATGGGAGAAAAATTCGCGTTATTTGCGTTTAATGGAGATCCTATGTGTTTTATTCACGTAGTATTAAACGCGTTAGATCTTGACAAAAAGGGATATGAAGTGAAAGTAATCGTCGAAGGTTCAGCTACGAAATTAGCGGAGCAATTCGAAAACAAGAAGAATCCTTTCTTTAAGCTTTATCAAGAATTAAAAGATTCAGGATTAATCGATTGTTTCTGCAAAGCGTGTTGTAATAAAATGGGATCTTTAGGTGAAGTGGAGAAACTAGGGTTTCCCCTCTGCGACGAACTAATGGGGCATCCTAGTATGGCTAGCTATATTAAAAAAGGATTTACAATAATTACATTTTGATAATTCAAAAAGATTCTGCTCCTAACGATAAATAGGCAAACCTAGCAACTGCAGCTAAAATTTGGCTATAGAAGATTAACATCAAAATCCCTATTAATAGGAAAGAAAAAAAAGTTATAAGAACAAAATAATCTAATTTTTTAATTTTTTTAGAAGCTCTCTTATAATGTTTAATTTTTTCGTACCTATAAAAAAGAACAATTGAAGAAATTGCTATTAAAATGATTAAATTAAGGTAAATTAGGGATTTTACTATAGAAAAACCGTACTTCCATACAATAATTCCATTTCTATTTACCTCTAAAATTATTCCGTTATAAGCACTACTAATTAGGATATTTCCATTATCTAATAAATCTGCTTCGTAAGGAATAATTAAATCTTGAGCAAAACTCCACACAATTTGTTTACTGTCTTTGTTAACCTCTATAATTCTACTATTACTACTATCTGTAATCAATATATTTCCATTATCCAGCTCGTCAGCGTCTCTCGGCCAATTTAATCCTTGGTCTAACTTCCACTCTACTTCTTTTGTTGTATAATTAATTTCGATAATTCGATCGTTTCCAGAATCAGAGATAATTACATTTCCACTATCTAAATAATCGGGGTTATGTTGTCTAAATAAGAGAGTGTGGTTTTCGTAATCACCATACCACCAATTTATATTATCTGAATTGTTTGGGTCGTTAAAATCTGCGGTGTAATTAACCTCTACTATCAAATCAAAATTTCTTATAGAAATTAAACATGCATTCCAAGTACTATATTGTTTAAAATCCACATCGTTAAGATGGGACCAATCATAAGTTGAAGGATTATTATAATAATGATCAGAATCCCATTTGGGATTAACTTTAGTCCAATTTATTTGTGCGGGCTCCCAACTCCAAATTATACTCTTATTAGGATAATCCACTTCTATTACTCTATTATAACCCGTGTCGGCAATTAATAAATGCCCATTAGGTAATTCTAAAACCTCGTGAGGATACGCCAAGCCCCTTAATTCCCAGATTACATTTCCCGCGGGATCAACTTCGTATACTTTATGCGCGGGGTTATTCGGTTCTACTGGTTTTTGATCATCGATTCTATTTAAGTGATTTAACATTTCAGAAAATGAAGCAGACACTATTAATGTGTTTCCATTAGACTTACGGTCAGCATCGTGAGGGACATCAATCAATTCAAGGTTATTAAATACAAAAAACATTATAATATTTGAAGATAACAATAAGATTGCAAAAAATAGAAGAACTCTGTACCTTAATCTTATTCTTCTTAACATAAATCAGATTTTGCTTTTATTATTTAAATAAGTTTCGCGTAGTTTTAAAAATGAATGAAGAATTATAGAAAATATTTGAGAAAGCAAAAAAATAGAGAATTTTAAAATGCCTGAAACAAACATATATTTCGAAAATAATGCCAATCTAGAAAAATTAAAAGATAAAAAAATTGTAATAATAGGGTATGGAAATCAAGGAAGGGCTCAAGCACTTAACTTAAGAGATAGTGGTCTAGATGTAATAATTGGTAATAAAGAAGACTCCTACAAAGAAAAGGCCATGAAGGATGGTTTTGAGACATTCAACATCTCTGAGGCTGTAAAGCGTGCAGATATTGTCTTTCTATTAACTCCAGACGAGACTATGCCCGATATGTTTGAAAAAGAAATTGAGCCAAATCTTAAGGATGGAGCTTGTATAAATTTTGCAAGCGGATATAACATTGCTTTCAATCTCATAAATCCTCCAGATAACATTGATGTAATAATGATCGCTCCGCGCATGATAGGTGTTGGTGTCAGAGAAAATTACCTTAATGGAGAGGGATTTTACAGTTTTATTGGAGTACATCAAGAGGTAACCGGAAATGCTAAAGAAATTCTATTAGCACTTGCAAAAGCACTAGGAACTCTAAAAAAAGGAGGCGTTGAAATATCAATGAAACAAGAAGCTATATTAGATTTGTTCAATGAACAGGCGTTTGGTCCTGCATTTGGAAGAGTTCTTTTAACATGCATTAAAGTCTTAATTAATAATGGTCTTCCTCCTGAGGCAGTTCTTATTGAAATGTATATGAGTAATGAGATGTCATATACTTATCAAAAAATGGCTCAAATAGGTCTCGTGAAGCAAACTAATTTCCATTCTCATACTTCTCAATATGGAGCAATGTCAAGAGGAGTTAGATATAGAAAACTGCCTTTGGAAGAGAAAATGCAAAAGTCTTTTGATGAGATTGCATCTGGAAAATTTGCAAAAGAATGGTCTGGAAAAGTGTCAAAACTTAAATTCAAAATTATAAAATACTTTGCCATGAAACAAGAAATAAACAAGATTGAACAAGAAGTCCGCAAAAATTTAAAATTGAAAGATTTTGATGTATACTCCGCCCCTGAAAACATTGAAGAACTTTTGAAAAAACCTGATGTCAAAAACGAGTTAAAAAGCATCATGGATTCTTTTGAATTTTAGCATATATTGCCTTTGAAAGAGATGTGTTTAAAATGGCTAATGAAAATATTGTCATTGGATTAATTATTGGAATAATTGCTTATATCTGTCTTGATATAGGGAAAGGAATCCAAAAGTATGCAATTGAAGGTTTTAAAGAAGAAAACTCGATTAAGAAAAAAAATTCTGGAATATGGGTCGTTGGAACTATTTTAACGAGTTTGTACATGTTCATCCAATGGGCTGCATTATTTTTTGCCCCAATTAATATCGTAGCTCCATTAGAAGGTGTTGGGCTAATCATTCTTTTACTTTTTTCTTATTATATCTTAAAAGAACATATAACCCCTATTGAAATTAGCGGTGTTTTTTTCATAATTGTAGGAACTGTTTTAGTAACACTGTTTAACGCAAATGTTGGAAGCCTTAACATGAGTAATTTCAACCTACTTTTTTTCTTGTGTTTTTCTATAATTATTCTCCTAATTGAGTCGATTTTAATTTTTATATCTAAATTAAATGATTATAAATATGTTGGAATAATTATTGCGCTTACAGCAGGAACCACTAACGCATTGCAAACTGTTTCAAAGCGGATTACAACTATTCCCGAAATGACACTATATTTCACTTTAGCTACATTTATTTTTGCGCCATCAACTTTGCTTATAACTCAATACGCCTTTACTAAAGCAAAAGCCAATCAAGTTGTACCTTGTTTTACTTCTACTAGCATTATTTTAGCATCCTTAATGGGTGTTTTAGCTTTAAATGGAAGTATTAGCTGGATTCAAGTTATTGGAATCATTATAATTGTAATTGGGATTATTCTAATTTCAGCATTTCAAAAAAAAAGCGAAAATTTAACTAAATAACAATAAATCATTAGATAATTTTTCATTAATCCTTTTTAAAAATTATATCTCCAATACCTATCCATTCTTTGGCGTCCTCAAGGTTGGATACGATTTTCCTTTTGGAAGATTCAACATGCTTTAGAAGATATTTGAATTCTACGCCTAATGGTGGATTTTTCGAGATTATAAAGGCAGATTTGTTAAGTTTTTCATTGTTTCGTTTTAATAAATCTAAGACTATATCAATTGACTCTATCCGTAAAAGAATCGCTTCGGTAATGTCGATAATTACATTTAAATTCTCGTGAATGTCTTTAGTTAAATCCTCAAATTCTATTACAAATCTTTCTGCTACAGGTAAAGGAAAGGTTCCAATTGCTTTTATGTAAAAACTATCGTCTCCTATTTTCTCAATTTGATACATTTTATCGTCAATTTTTCTGTTTTAAATAAAAGTATACCAAATTGTTTATATTAATTTTTTTCTTTGATTTTTTTTGACACAAAAGTTTAAATATGAATATGTCCATTATTATTATGGACGGCTATTAAGAATATAGACGTCCATTTTTAGAATGGCCCCCTCCGGTTTTATAAATTAAAAATATAAATGTAAAAATTCAATGGTGATGTTTTAATGAATTTGAAAGTAGAAAGCCTAACTGATACACAAAAAACAAATTTGATAAAATTCCTAAAAAAAATTAATTATCCTAAAGAAGAATTAGTATTAGCAGCAAAGATTGAATTAAATGATCCTAATCTTAAAAAAAGTGGTTTGTTTGATGATTCTACAAAAATAGAAGATTTAATTCATAACGTTGTGCAAAATATTGGTTTAAACTGGTTAATATCAACAATCTCATCTGATATTTTTAAAATATATGAGAAGTCTATTAGTCGAGGGCAAGCAGAAGCCTTAATAAGACGTATTTTGGGATTTACACTCACAAGTACAGGTCGAAGTCAGCTGTATGAATTACGGAGAAAAATTAGTAGATATGAAAAATTTTTAAATCACTTTGGAGAATACGGAAAAAAGTTTGACCATTTATTTAAAATAATTATAATCGGATTGAACGATAAACAATCAAATATACTTCCTTCCATGCTTATCACCCCTAAAGTTTCAGGAGAGAGAAAAACAATCGGAGTTGACTTCTATACCAAAACATTAGAATCTTACGATAAATCTCTTACAAGCCTACAGTTTTGGAATATTTCAGGAGAAAAAAGATTTGAATTTTTAAGAGAGCATTACTATAAGGGTGCGAGTGCTATTATAATAGTCTATAAAAAGGGAAATCGGGAATCGCTAGAGCTAGTTAGAAAGTATTATTCTGAATTTAAAAAAACTACGAATTTAAAATTCAAAATAAGAAAATTGAAAGAAAAGTATATCGATACGCCAATTATTCTTGTAGGATTAGGAGATGCGCCTGTAATACCATCAGAAGGAGGTTCCTACCTTGCAAAAGAATTAGATGCAACATACTTCGATAAGCACGATATCGATGTTAATGAATTTGAAGATATCTTTACTTTTATTTCACTCCAATTACTCGTAAAATGTCAAAATGCACTGAAATAAGCTAATTTTTTTTTTATTTTTTTTCAGATACATTTATATCAAAATCAAATAGTTTGTCTTGAATTTTGTTCCTTATTTCCTTAGAGATGTTATTTATTATTTCTTCAGGGACATATTCCAAGTATGCGTATAACTCATTTTGAATTATCAGCCCAATTTCACTCATAGATTTTTCAATAGTTTCGTGTT
>JAHQWH010000049.1 GCA_029856105.1 Promethearchaeia archaeon
GTATTTTAATTAGGTTTATTAAAAACTGTTTATTAAACAATATTAATATAACTATCATCTTAATTTAGAGAAATGATTAATCTTCCTCTACTAATTTTTGTTTTTATTCTCTTTGCATATATTATTGTAAGTTACTCTATGAAAGATGTTGATTTCGTAGCAGTCTCCCTAATATGTATGTTTGTAGCGGCGTTTGTTACTGGTTTAGTATTAGAAGTGCCATTAAGTTTTGACAATTGGTTTGACAATTTCGTCTTATCTATTGAATGGCAAGCAATAATTATTATATTGAGCATGAGTATTATATCTAAAATTGCTCAAGATTCAAATGTGTTAGAATATCTAGCCGTAAAGATTTTTAAAATCTCAAAAGGAAACCAACGATATTTTCTTTATCTACTTTGTGTTATTACTACGTTATTGGCAGCCGTTATCAGTGATGTAGTCGTGGTTCTTATTTTAGCACCTGTAGTCGTTCGCCTTTGTCATTTTTTAAAAATAAGAGCGGGTACCTACCTTCTAGGAATGACGATTTGTATTAATATCGGTTCTATTATTACGCCCTTCTCAAGCGGGGAGAATATCATTATTTCTACTTGGTTTACACTTGATACAGTCTTTTTTTTCCAATATTTCTGGGTTTTTTCTTTTGTATTGCTGTTTTTAACAATATTTTTGATAGATAAATTAATGCTTTCAAAAGAGCCGGAGATTGAAGCGCAACAGAGAGAGTACGTGTTAGAACTAATAAGTACAGATGTTATGATCAAAAATAAAACAATGTTTTACTTTAATAGCATCGCAATAGTCGTTACAATTACTTTATTTGTCGTATTGCCATTACTTTATCTTACAGCTGCAATTTCAGCAGTGATATTAGTTTTAGTTAATAGAAAATATACTAAGAAACCAATGGGAAAAATCTTAAAAGATGTTGAGTGGGAGATCATATTCTTTTTCATTTCCATGTATGTGGTTATTAATTGCATGTTACAAGCGGGCTTTCGAGACATTATTGGCTTGATTCCTTTCGAATCTTTTGGACCTATCTTAACAGTGTTTATAATCCTTATTCTTGTTAGTCTACTGTCAGGCTTCGTTGCAAACACCCCAATAGCTCTTATCTTTTTACCTATTATTGAAGTTTTAATAGAGGAATTTACCTTTCCAGCAATACCTCTACTATTTGCCTTTATAGTTGCTGTAAATATAGGGGGAAACATTTTACCTAGCGGGGCTGCTGCGGACATGATGACACTTAAAGTAGCCAAAGATAGTGGCGTTGAAAATCTAGGTTTCAAAAGGCTGTTAAAAACAGGAGCTACTTTTGCGTTTATTCATATTGGAATTTCATGCCTTTATTTATTAATACTTATTCCCTTTACTTTATAAAAAAATTGTAAAAAAAATAATTTAAGGGGAAATCCCTCTTAACTCAATTGCTTTCGCGACTCTTGATACCGCTATAATGTAGGCGGCTGTACGAAGCGAGATATTTCTCTCTTTTGAGATTTTATATGTTTCTTCGAAGGCTTCAATTATAATTCCTTTGAGTTCTTCATTAATACGATCTAGTTTCCAGAAGTACGAATTAATATCTTGGACATATTCGAAGTAGGAAACGCAAACCCCACCACTATTGGCGAGAATATCTGGTATTACATAGATTTTTCTCTTAAACAAAATTTTATCCGCTTCTGGTGTTGTAGGACCATTTGCACCTTCCAAAACTATTTTACAGTTTATTTTCTCCGCATTTTTTTCTGTTATTTGATTTTCTATAGCTGCAGGGATTAATACATCACATTTTAATGTAAGTAGCTCGTCGTTACCAATAAGCTTATATTTATCGTTTTTATAATCTTTTAATAAATTACCTTGTTTAGCCCAGGCTAATAATTTTTCTAAATCTAAACCATCTTCGCAGTAAATGCCCGTTGATACATCTGAGACGGCAATAACTTTACACCCGTGTTTATAAAGTAGATCGGCAATCGTACCCCCTACATTACCTAATCCTTGAACTACAATCTTTAAGGACTTTAAGTCTAATCTTAATTTTTCAACTATAGCCTGAAGTACAAAATACAAACCCATTCCGGTAGCATTTCCTCTGCCAACAGAACCGCCAATCTCGATTGGTTTTCCAGTTACAACACCTGGAATCGTCCGTCCTTTTTGCATACTGTAGGTATCCATGATCCAAGCCATAATTTGGGGGTTAGTGTTCATATCTGGAGCAGGAACATCAATATCTGGCCCTATGATATTAATAATTTCAGCAGTAAACCTTCTTGTAAGTTTTTCTAGCTCTTTTTTAGACAATTTAAAAGGATCAACGCATATACCACCTTTAGCGCCCCCAAAAGGCAAGTTTAAAAGACTACTCTTCCACGTCATCCATGTTGCTAAAGCTTTTACTTCATCAAGATTAACACCTAGAGAATATCGTAAACCGCCTTTCCCAGGTCCTCTGATTGTTGAATGATGAACCCTATAACCTTCAAAAACCTTTAAAGTACCATCATCCATCATAATTGGAATAGAAACTATTAAAGAACGTTCTACTCTTTTTAAAAACTTAAGAATATTTGGATCTAAATCCATAACTTCTGCTACAATATCAATCTGCTTTTTTGCCATTTCAAAAGGATTATCAGCCATTATGTTACACTTTTTTTTTATTTTTTATTTTATTTTATTTTATTTTGTATTTTTTATAATAATTTCTGCTAAATCTAATAATTAATTATTCCACATAAAATAAAATGCTCATATTTATGGAAATAAGCCTCTCAATTCATGTGCTTTTGCTAATCGATTTGCGCTAATAGCATATGCTGCTGTTCTGAGTGATGAATCCGTTTTTTTTGAAAATTTAAATATTTCCTCAAATGAGTATAGAAGAATAGTTTTCATTTCTTTATTAACGCGATCTAACTTCCAGAAATAACTTTGCATATCTTGAATATATTCAAAATAAGATACGCATACGCCTCCACTATTTGCAATAATATCTGGAACAACTACTATTTCTTTTTCCTCCAAGATTTCATCTGCTTGAGAAGTCGTTGGACTATTTGCTCCTTCTAATATTATTTTACAATCTATCTTATCTGCGTTTCCGCTATAAATCTGATTTTCAACAGCAGCAGGAATCAAAACATCACATTCAGTGCTTAACAATTCAGCATTAGTTATTGGGCTTGAATTTTTACTCTCATAATCTTTTAATAAATTACCTTGTTGTTTCCATTTAATTAACATGTCTATATCTAAACCAGTTGGTGAATATATCCCTCCTTCTTCTTCAGAGATTGCGATAACATTGCAGGAGTTGTTACATAATTGCTTGGCAACAACAGATCCCACTTTTCCAAAACCTTGAATTACAACACTCATTTTGTTTAAATTATAATTTAGTTTTTGACATAAATGCCGTAGTAAATAAATCATTCCTGTACCAGGAGCTTCAGCCCTTCCTATTGAGCCTCCAATATCAATTGGTTTACCAGTAACTACTCCAGAAATGGTTCGCCCTTTTTGCATGCTATATGTATCCATCATCCAAGCCATTGTGGTAGAATCTGTGTACATATCTGGTGCGGCAACATCTCTATCTGGTCCAATCATATTTATAATTTCCATGGTATATCTTCTCGTTAAAACCTCTAATTCTCTGTTTGATAATTTTTTAGTATCGACTCTTATACCACCTTTAGAACCGCCAAGAGGTAACCCTAATAAGGCAGTCTTAAATGTCATTAAGAGGGCTAAAGCTTTCATCTCGTCAAGAGTCACAAAGGGAGAAAATCTTACACCTCCTTTGCCTGGACCTCGTAAAGTAGAATGATGAACTCTGTATCCTTCAAAAATTTCGAGAGAACCATCATCCATCATTATTGGGACAGAAACAATGAGCGCTCTTTCCGTTTTTTTTAGATATTCCAAAGTATTCGGGTCTAAATTAATTAATTCTGCTGCTATATCAATTTTTTTTTTAGCACTCTCATATGGGTTTATTATCACAATTCTAAACTCCAAATTTTTTTTTATTTTATTTTATTAAAATTTAATATAGTATTTAAAATTAAATTATTTTTAATAAAACAGTCCTTCAGTAGGCAAGAATTGTTGTTTTGTTCATAAAAAACAAAAAAAAAGAGAAGTTTTTCATTTTATGTTATAAATTATAGAGTAACCTATGGTTTTTCTAAAAATAAGCCAAAACTATTACTAAGTCTATAACCAACCACGTAATTTCATGGCATTTATCACCCTTTCAATGGCTATTAAATATGCACCCATTCTATAATTAGAATTATGTTCTTTTGCTTTATGGACAACAGAATGATATGCTTTGGTTATTATTTTATCCAAGGCAGTAAATACTTCTGCCTCAGTCCAGAAATATTGATAATATCCTTGCACCATTTCGAAATATGAAACAGTAACGCCTCCAGCATTACATAAAAAATCAGGAATAACAATAATATCATTTTTAAATAAAATTTGATCTCCTGCAGGTGTAGTTGGTCCATTTGCGAGTTCTGCTATAATCTTACAATTTACATTTTGCGAATTTTTACGAGTAATTACGTTTTCAAGTGCAGAAGGAACTAAAACATCACATTCTAATTCTAACAATTCTTCATTTGTTATTTCTTGCGTTCCTTTCAACCCTAATACCGTGGAAGTTCTTTCTTTTTGTTCCGAAGCAGCATAAGCATCCATTCCATTTTTACTGTAAATACCCCCTTTTGAATCGGAAACAGCAATTATCTTACAATTATAATCATCTTGCAGGATTTTAGCACCCCAAGAGCCAGCATTTCCATATCCCTGTATTACAACTCTTGCTCCATTTAAATCTAAACCAATATCTTTTGCAGCTTCTCTAATGCAATAAGATCCACCTTTGGCCGTTGCAATTGAACGCCCAGCACTACCTCCTAAGGGTAATGGTTTTCCAGTTATTACAGATGGTGCATGTTTACGTACAATTATTTCATATTCATCCATCATCCAAGCCATAATTTGGGGGTTAGTATAGACATCAGGCGCAGGAACATCAATACTTGGTCCAATAAAATCTGCTAATTTTCTAATATAACTTCTTGCAAGAGTTTCTAGTTCTCTATTACTCATTTCTCTTGGATCACAAACGATACCACCTTTAGCGCCCCCCAATGGTATATCTACACATGCACATTTCCATGTCATCCAAGCGCTCAATGCTTTTACAAGTGCAGCAGTTTCATCAGGATGCCACCTTATACCTCCTTTCATTGGACCTCTCGCAGAATTGTATTGAGAACGAAAACCCTTAAAGGTTTTAAGAGAATTGTTGTCCATCTTTATTGTAAGCTTTATTTCGACGAATCTTTCAGGTTGACTTAAAGAGTTATAAATTTCTCTATCACAACCTCGAATTTTACATGCATTATAAAGTTGTATCTGAGAGATCTGAAACGGATCGAGATTTTCTTTCATGATTTTTTCTTCTTTAGTCTAGTTTCTGTGATTTTATAAAAATATCATTACTATAAGTACTGCTTTATGAATAAGCATTTAATTATTTCTTTTTTAAATTATAAAAAAGACCAATAATTCAATTCAATTTGGCATTTTTATCCTTTTTACTTTTACTTAATGATTTTTTCACGATGATAATCAATATATATTTTATATTGAAAAAGTTAATTAAAGTATCAATTTAATAAATACTTAATCAACATTATAAAGTAGTTAATATTCTATGGATAAAATCTGCGTAATAGACATGGGTTCACAGTATACGCACCTTATAGCTAGGCGTATTAGAGAATTAGGTGTATATTCAGAAATTTTACCGTACGATATCTCTATTGCAGAATTGAAAAGGGTCGACCCAAAAGGAATTATTCTTTCTGGTGGTCCTAGTAGCGTTTACGAGGAGGATAGTCCACAATTAACAAAAAATTTCTTTAGTTTTGTAAAAGAGGAAAAAATACCTGTTTTGGGGGTTTGTTATGGCTTACACTTGATAATTCACCAATTAGGTGGAAATATAAAGTCATATAACCAAAAAGAATACGGTAAAACGGAGTTAGAAATCCTCAAGCCTAAGAGACTATTCGAATCTTTAGATAAGAGGGAGATAGTGTGGATGTCTCACGGAGACCAAGTTGAATCTATGCCAGACGGTTTCGAAGTATTAGCAAAATCAATTACTTGCCCCATTGCGGCGTATGCAAATGAAAGTTTGAACTTATTCGGAGTGCAGTTTCACCCTGAAGTTATCCATACGCAAAAGGGGATTACAATTTTGAAAAACTTCGTTTTGAACATTGTAAAAGCGAAGAAAGGATGGAAGTTAGAAAATTGGATAGAAAGTGCAATCGAAAAAATTAGAAGTGAAATTGGATCGACCGAAAGAGTGATTTTAGGGCTAAGTGGAGGTGTAGATTCCTCCGTTGTAGCGATTTTGCTCCAAAAAGCGATAGGAAATCGGTTACATAACATTTTTGTTAACAATGGAGTATTAAGAAAAAACGAAGAAATTGAGGTTCAAGAAACGTTCAAACACGCGTTACAATTTGAAAACTTCCATTACATTGACGCTGAAGACTTATTTTTAGAAAAATTAAAAGACATTGAGGATCCTGAAGAAAAAAGAAAAATTATCGGTTATACTTTTATCGAAGTCTTTGAAAAAAAAACTATTGAGTTAGAAAAATCACATCCAGACATTAAATTTCTCGCTCAAGGAACGATTTATCCCGATCGCGTAGAAACAAGCGCTACAAGTAAAACTTCAGTAAAAATAAAGTCGCACCATAACTTGACTTTACCTGACGATATGAAGTTAAAAATTATTGAACCCTTGAAAGATTTATACAAAGATGAAGTTAGAAAAATAGGTCTAAAACTAGGATTACCAAAAGATATTATAAAGCGTCATCCTTTTCCCGGTCCAGGGTTGGCCGTAAGGATTATCGGAGCGATTGATAAATACAAACTTACGATTTTAAGAGAAGCAGATGAGATTTTAATTGAAGAAATCAAAAAAGCGGGTGCTTATGATGCCCTTTGGCAAGCTTTTTGCGTATTCTTACCATTAAAAACAGTAGGGATAATGGGCGATTTCCGTACCTACGAATATATATGCGCCATAAGAGTCGTCGAATCGTTAGATGCCATGACGGCTAATTTTGCAAAATTGGATTGGGAGATTTTAGAAAAAATTGGAACGAGGATAATTAACGAAGTAAAAGGAATAAATAGAGTGGTTTACGACAT
>JAHQWH010000050.1 GCA_029856105.1 Promethearchaeia archaeon
TGACCAATTTTATCTATAGCTTCTTTTGCTTCAGGAAGATCATAAAGACCGTAATTTTGCCAGACATGGGGCATATCATCCCATTCTTGTAGGATGGCATTAACACCGGCAGCTTTCGCGAGTTCCACTAATCGAGTAGAATGATCGTAGACCATCTCACTAGTGCTTACTTGCGCTAAAATTGAAGGAAAACCTGTAAAGTCAGCAAAAATTGGGCATACGAGAGGATTATTAGGATCTGCTCCGTTTAGATATGCGGGAATCCACCAAAAAACGCCCACATCTGCCATAACACAATCTGTAGGAGCATTCTCTAGAATTGTTTTACTGTTTGTCGTATAATCAATACCGGGAGAGAGAACTATAGCACCTCTGGGCATGGTAATACCTTCCTCTTTAATTTTAATAAGAGTTGCGAGAGTCATATTTCCACCAGCAGAAGCTCCACCGATAATGATATTTTCATGTTTATATCCATTCGAGAGAAGCCATTTATAAGATGTAAAGCAATCGTTTGGACCCTCAGGGAATGGATGTTCAGGAGCAAGAGCATACTCCAAGCTCAATACTTTTACATGCGCTGCTTTTCCAATCTCAACTGTATAAGGTCGGCTGGACATTGGAGATCCTAACACATGTCCTCCTCCGTGGAAATACAATAAGATTTTATTTTCGTCAACACCCTCAGAGATTTGCCACTCCGCAGGCACTCCCCCGGCATCAACAGATTCAATTTTTACATCTGTAGACAATGGATGCTGTTCTTGTAGAATTTTTCCTTTATATTCCATTGCACCACGAAAAATCTTTGCTAACTGCTTCATTTGGTCTCTATTTATAAGATCGTAAAGATCCTCGGTTTTACCTTCTCCAGATTCGAGTATCTCATAGAATCGTTTATTTCCGTCCGCAATTATCGAAAGAATATTTATAATATCGACTCCTTCCTTTTCCGCAATCTCGAGTGCTCCTTTCGTAACTATTTTTTGACTCCTTTGTTGGAGTTTCTTTACATCTGGCCTTAGTAATCGTTTGTTCAATATCGGCATAAAAATAATACAATAGCTTTTTTAAATAACTTTATCATAAACTCCAAATTTTCTTTTAGAGTTATTTATTAAGGATTCTCTTTAATCTTTTAAGATCTAATAAATAAATGCGCCCTCCGGGAATTGAACCCGGGTCCTCGGGTTGGAAACCCGAGATTCTAACCACTATACTAAGAGCGCAATGTAAAAACAGAAGATATTTAAAAAGATTTTTTCAAGTGGCTTTGAAAAAAATTTGATTATTTGTATATATTAAAGATTAAAAAAAAACTTTCTTATACTTATTTTGTTATATAATGTCATTAGTAATTTCATAAAAGCTAACTATTTTATTTAGAATAACCCACGCATCCAAAGAATAATTCGAAATCGATACAATTTTATCGCTTAGGTTTAAGGTATCTTCTTTAAAATAACCTTTTTGAAAACCACCAATAATAGCAATATAATTTTTTTTCAAATCTTTATCAAATAAATCGAGATGATATTTAACTAATTCCCCCCTGCTTGAAAATATTACGATTTCCTTCTTTTTAAAAGATTTTACTAGGTCCCTTAAATTTCCATTAAATTGCGAAATTAAAAGTAATTCTTTTATTCGGATTTCGTTTTCCCTTAACATTTTTGCCATTAATCCTTTAAACCTATTATAATTTCTAGCTATTTTGATTTGTGGATTAAATTCGAATATTTTATTATTTAAAGTATGAATATATAGTTTTAAATTACCACTTTTATTCAAAGGAGAGCCCAAAGCGTTTAATAAGCAGCTGTGGGTAATATCAGGACGCCCTCTTTTTCCAACATCTTTTAACTTAACCATCGCAGAATGATGTAATGAATTATCAAGGAGTTGTGAGGAATAATTATCTCTTTTTAAGTTCCTTTGGATAGCTGGATGCTTTCTAATTTCTTTGGGGATTAATTCCAATCCGCATTCTGCCAGAATTATCGTTAAAGGCATTTTTAATCCGAAATTTATTATATTTTTTATCTATGAATTACTTTATTTTAAAAAAATACCGCGTTGTTTGATTACAATCCAAACAAGTCGTTGATACGTGAGAACCTTTTCCTTTTGAATGGATTCTCGTTCTACAATTAATTCCCGGATAAAGGAATCCCTTACATTTATGACAAATCCTTTTTTTCCAAATTGAGGGGATTTTAATTTTGGCTCTTTGAGCATATCGTCGCGCTAAATACACATACCTATTAGCTAAATCTTTATTTTTTGGGAATATATCGTGAGCTTTTTGAAATAAATAGTTCATTCTCGTATCTGCTATTTGTTTAATAATAGCTTGATGTTTTCTTTTATTTTTAGCCATTAAGGTTATTTCACGTTAATTTTAATTCTTTTTTTTTATTTGATGTTTTGAAATAATAATAGTTTTTCCTCTTACATCTAAAACATACGAATCCGTCGCTTGAGATATCTGGTTTGCTATACTTATAATGTTTGATTTAGTTGCTATAGATTTTAACGTTTTTATTTTTATTATTTTATATCTTTTAAGTAGTTGCCTTACATGAGCAATAAATTCATCTGTAATTCCTTTTTTTCCCAAAGTACAATGTGGCTGTGATAATAATACTTTTTTAAACTCGTCTTGATTCATTGTCCCCAAATACCATAATTATCAAAAAATTTTTAATCTACTTAATCTTTTAAAATGTATCATAAATAATTAATTCTTGGTGTATTAATTATTAGCATATATATCGTAGAACCCGAGAAACTGATAAAAACATTAGCAGAAAAATTGAAGGAATATCCCGAAATTATACCGCCTGAAGGAAGTCAATTCTGGAAGACGGGATTTTTTAAGGAATTAGCTCCAATTGATCATGAAAATTTCTGGTATATCAGATGCGCTTCACTGTTGAGAAAAATCAAAAAGTTTGGTCCAATTGGCGTTAATAAACTCAGAAAATATTACGGAGGAAAAAATAAAAAAGGACCAGGGCGTCATCACAGCGCTAAAGGAAGCGGAAAGATTATTCGAGTTGCGTTGCAGCAACTAGAAAAAGCCAATTTAATCGTAAAACAAGATAAAAAAGGTAGGATTGCTACTCCAGAAGGGACAAGTCTCTTAGAGAGAACTGCCTACGCAATTTTAAGAAAATAAATTTAATAAATTATTCTTTGTGGTCTAACTTTGAGCGATGAAGATGAATTAGAAAACATTAGAAGAAGAAAACTAGAAGAATTAAAGCAACAAGCAGCCCAACAACAATATGCCGAACATCAACAAAAAGAATATACGAACAAAAAATATCAAGTAATGAGACAAATACTAAGCCAAGAAGGACGCCAACGATTAGAAAACATAAGAATAGTAAAACCTCAATTCGCAGAACAAATAGAATTACAATTAATACAATTGTACCAATCTGGGAAGCTGCGTGGAGCTACTCCATTACCCGACAAAGAATTTAAAAAAATTTTAGAACAAATTACAACCACAGGGAAAAAAAAAGAATTTAATATTAAAAAATAAATGTTGAGATTAGTATTATGGCGCGTAATAAAGACCTACCTTCAAAATTAAGAAGAGCTAAAAAGCTTAACCAAAGTCGTTCAGTTCCAACTTGGGTTGTTAAGAGAACTGGAGGCAAAGTTAGAAACAACCCCTATTCGGGAAGACAGTGGCGAAATACAAGATTAAAGAGAGATTAAATTAAAGACAAATTATTGATTTAAAATGGCAAAGAAAAAATCAAAAGAAATTAGTTTGGACGACTTAGAAGAAGAACTAACTGATTCTGAAGAAGCTGAAAAAGTAGAAGAGGAAGAAATAGAAGAGATCGAAGAATTTAGTTTAGACGAGATTTCTGAAGAAGAAGTTGGCGAAGTTTTTGAAGAAGAGCTTGAAGAATTAGAAGTGGAAGAAGCCCCTAAAGAAGAAATCATAGATGAACGAATATATGTGATACCTCTAGCAAAAGCAAGACATGGACCTCGCAATAAAAGGGCTAAAAAAGCCATTAGATATCTCAGAGAATTTATGGAACGTCATTTCAAGCCTGAATCTTTAATTATTTCGCAACCTGTAAATGAAAAGATATGGTCAAGAGGTATTCAAAAACCTCCAAGAAAAATAAAAGTCAGGGCAACTAAGAACATTGACGGTTTAGTAGTTGTTTATTTGGCCGAATAAACATACAAATACATTATCTTTATTCTAAAAATTAAAAATTTTCAATAGTCATTTAATTTTAAAAACTATTTCGTTTAATCTTCTTGTTATAAAATTTCAAACCTAATCACTTAAGGAAGGTGATCGAATATAGCTGATTTGAATTTAATAAAATTCTATTTTTCGGGAAATTTAGAAACTATGAATAAAGAAGAAGCAAAATTAAAAGTGATTGAGAAGGGAGGAGTTATAAGAGACGCCATTTCAAACGATTTGTGGTATTTAGTTACAAATGATTCTAATGGTGAAACTGAAAATTACCGCAAAGCGCGCAAGTTAGGGGTAACTTTCATCGATGAGTTAGAATTTCTTAAAATAATAAAATAATAAAAAAAAAGGTATTAATAAATTGTATGAGTGCTGTTTATATTTACTAATCTCGGGAGAATTATGCTTGAATTGTATAATGGTCCAACGAGGAGAGTATTATTCGCGATGTTAGCATTTAAATAATCTCGTGCAAGTGGTGCTCCCGTATTAGGGTTTGTAGCAAAGCGAGGATAGTTAGAGCTTGAAATAGCTACTCTTATCTTATGACCTGGAGCGAATGAATAAGCTGTTGACCAACAATCGATCAATAGTTCATAAATATCATTTTGATTTCCGGACATAAGAACTTCCGAAGTGTAATTATATCTATATCTGACAGTTAACGAACCGTCGGTTACTAACATAGATCGACCGTCTGGATATACATCAGTCAACTTAATAGTAAAATCGGTGTCAGTGCAATTTGAAGATATGAATAGATTGCCCCAAATTCTTCCAACGGTTTCCACGGTTTCTGTTAAAACAGGAGTCTCAAATATCAAAACATCAGATCGGTTTTCAATCGATGATTGATCCATAGGACCTGCCAGATCAAAGGGTTGATTTTGTCCTCCCATGTTTGGAACAGGATATCGAGGATCGTATAAATAAGAAGAATTTACATTCATTAAACCGGCTGAACTAATACTTAATCTACCATCAGCAGTAAAATACCATATATCGTCTACATGATCTAATGGCCAATCATATGCATAACGCCAGTAATTCCAGTTATCCGAATCAACATCCACATCACCCATTAAATAGTATGCAACTCTCGCACCAGTCCAATCAGTAGGAATACCTAACAAAGCTTCATCAAAGATATCCATCTCCCAATCGAGCAATAAATCGAATCCATTAGAATTACCGGGATACAGTAACTCTCCTTGCTGCCCGCCATAAATCGAACCATGAGTCCATGGACCCATCACCAATTTTTGATGTCCTTGTGCCCTAGTAGCCCCAAGATCATCATACCCAATATACCCATCAATAGTACCTTGTAAGAAATGATCGTACCACCCACCAACATGAATTCCGTAGACAGAGACATTTGAATAATGCGGTCCTATAGGAATTGATAACGATGTTGAGTTGTAAAGAATTTCATTTTTAGGGATTGTTTTAGAAAAAATTGTGTCCACTTGATAACGCCAATTCGTAGGAGAAGTGCTTCTAACCCAAGTCTCAACGGAGGATTTATGATAAGATCCTTGGAAGATAGCGTGGTCAAATAGTTCTGGTGTACCAAACCATAATTGTTGAGCTAACAATCCATCAGGTCCCATTCCGGCATAATAATATTGGTTAAGGCATAGAGCAGACACCCCTGCACTAGCTACTTTACCATTAGACCAGCTTTGATTTAATATCCAATCAATCGTATCAACACCATCTTTATAGGAATTTACAAAAAGAAGAAAGCTTTCTCCTCCCTCAGATTTATGAGTGCCCCTTAAATCTTGAATAACTATATGATAATCTTGAAGTAAGTATATAGGAAGGTATAAATCATTTGCCCAACCAGATTTACCATAAGGCGTCCTAATTAAAATAACGGGGCGAGGAGCTCCAAAGGATCCAGGAGCATAATAAACATCAGTAGCTAATTTAATACTATCTCGCATAGGAATCATAAATGTTTGTTTTTCTTGAGATTTATAGACTCCAGTTCCTATAATTATCGTAGTAGGGAAAGCAATTAAGAAAATTAATAGAATATACTGGATAATTTTAGGGATTTTCTCGATACGCCTTTTACTATATTTTTCTAAGATTTTAGTTAAAGACAAGGAGGAGATTTTTAATCCATAGTGAAGGAACGCAATTACACACACTCCAATAGCAGCAAGGGAATAATTATCTGCTACGATAAAAGTATACCATAAAATACCAATAAGTGGAGCGAAAAAAGTTATAAGTTTTCCTAAAATACTCAGTAATCTATTTTTTCTTTTTTCAGCAATATTGGTAATGTATCTTCCGCTCATCATTAAGGAATAAAAGCTAATAAATACAGCAAAAACCAAATAAATTGTTCCAAAGAGCATTAAGATCAGCTGTTTGAAAAAGAAGATTACAATCTCTTTTTGAGTAAATAAAGTTTTTCTATCGTCAGTTTCGCTAATAAAACTCTTATGATAATTAAGAAAATAGGTGAAACAGTAGAAACATCTGCAAATTAACAACATTGGAAGGTTTTTAGTAACCATGTCTTCAATTTTTAAAAAACCAAGCTCTTCTAGAAAATAGAAGAAAGCAATAATCCAATTTATCATAAATAATCATTATGATTTTTATATTAATAAATGTTGACTAAAATAATGGATATTGTAATGCTAATAATAGATATTTTAAGTTATTAGTAGTAGGTTCATTAAACTTACCTATTTTTAATAAAATATTTATGGTTTAAAACTTTATACTCCGCATAACGATTTTCTTAGTTTTGTTAAATGACGATTTTAAAGTATCAGATATTCGGGAAGAACTCTATAGGGGTTTACTTAGCAGTTAATAATTCGTTTGGTTTATATCCATCTACTTTGCTTAAACCAGCTATGATGAAAATTGAGAGCGCGTTTAAAGTTCCATTTTTTCCTATTTCAGTTAATAATTCTAATTTAATCGGCGTATATACGGCAAGTAATAAATATGGAATAATAGTCCCCCATATAATTAGGGA
>JAHQWH010000051.1 GCA_029856105.1 Promethearchaeia archaeon
ATCTTATTTTAAAGTTTTTATTATGAATATTAACAGCAGAATTACAATTAATGAACATGTTCGAATTCAAAATTATATTTCATTTTACATTTTTGCTAATTATGACTGAAACAGAACATCAAAGAATTTTAAGAAAAATAATTAAAATCGATGAAGACTTGTGTACAGGGTGTGGACAATGCGTCATAGGATGCGCAGAGGGCGCGCTCGCAATAATAGACGGCAAAGCTAAAGTTGTAAACGAGGTTTTTTGCGATGGTTTAGGTGCTTGCATAGGAGACTGCCCTGAAGGGGCTCTTGAGATTATTGAAAGAGAAGCGTTAGAATTTGACGAAGAAGAAGTTGAGAAACATTTAGAATCTTTGTCGCAAAAAGAGGAGGAAAAATTAAATCTAGCGAAGCAAATTGTTGCCGAACATTCCCACCAATGCGGTTGTGCTTCGGAAGGGCCCGAAATAACACTTGAAAATCACGTATGCAGTTGTGCGTCTGGTGAAACAATGGTATTTGACGAACCTGAGGAACAGACTGTTATCACCAGAGAAAACTCTACTGAATTAAGACAGTGGCCCGTTCAAATGCATTTAATAAATCCAGCAGCGGAATACTTTCAAGGAGCAGATGTGATACTTACGGCTGACTGCGTTGCTTATGCTCTTGGTGAATACCATAACAAATATTTAAAGGGACATTCTATAGCGATCGCTTGTCCTAAACTCGACCAAGGAAGAGAAATTTACATCGAAAAGATTAGAGCTTGGTTTGACGAAGCAAAAATAAACACTCTAACAGTTATGAGGATGCAAATCCCTTGTTGTGGTGGCTTACTAGGGCTAGCTCAAGAGGCTGCAAAAAGAGCGAAAAGAAAAGTGCCGATAAAGTATATAATAGTAAGCGTTGAAGGGACTATTTTTAAGGAAGAATGGGTATGAATATATTTTTTATTTTCTTAGCTTTTTTTTGCTAATATTGAGTTTCTCGTTTAGGTTTCAATTATTACTTTCTTTTTAATTATCTTTCTTAACATAACAGATAAAGCTGACTTTGATTTTCCTAGTTCGTTAGCTAACGCTTCTAAAGATATTTTTCTAGGAATTTCAAAAAATCCTGAGGATATTGCCTTATCCAATACATTGGATTCGCTAAAAGTTAACTTATTTTTATTATCGTCAAGAATATATGGAGAATTACCAATTTTAAGGAGAGTAAAATTTACTGATTTTTGTTCAAAAAGAGTTAACAGCTCATCTATCCTTTCTCTAGTCGATATTAGCCTCCAGAAGGCGTATCCGTCTCTTACTCGCACGGGGAAATTAACTAACACGCCACATTTAATTATAGCATCTAACAAAAATGGGTCCTTTGTTTTTACGTTAAACTTAACTCGATTCTCTTCCTTTTCCAAAATGCTAAAATCAAAAACAGATTTATGGTTTTTAACCTCATCTATTAATAGGTCTATATTATAATGAAAAATCTCAATAATAGAATTCCCAATCGATTTTTCAAAATCGTAAGGAAGAAAACTTTCGATTTCCATTCGAATTTCACGGAATTCCTTGAAAATGTGCGAAATCCATATCTGATCTGGAAATTTAATTTTGATTCTTGCTAAGCACGATTTTTGAGAATCCATAAAATCAATTATTAGTAGTTAAGTAGAATTTAAAACATTTTTTAGAATAAAAATGATTAATAATAAATAAAGGAAGAAATTTTTAATATTAATTATGGTGGAGAATAAGAACCTACTGTTGGGAATCTGTGGAAGCCCAAGAAAACAAGGAACAGATTTTGCCGTTCAGTACGCACTAAAGTATGCTGCAGAAAAATTTAGTTTTAACACTGAGTATTGGACAGTAAAGGGGAAAGAAATCAAATTTTGTATACATTGCAATTATTGCGTTAGAGAAAAAAAAGGATGCATTCATAAAGATGATGTTCAAGACCTTTATCCTAAATTAGAAGAAGCAAAATTCTTATTATTCGGAACTCCCGTATTTCAAGGAAATCTTTCAGGGCAACTTAAAACAATATTAGATCGTTGTCGTGGATTAGTCGCTAAAAATCCGAATGTATTTAAAGGAAAATATGGTACTGCTCTTGCAGTAGGCGGTGATCGAAGCGGAGGGCAAGAAATTGCGATAAGAAGCATTCTAGATTTCTACCAACAAAATCACGTGGTTTCCGTATCAGGTGGCGCATTCGGAGCGAATTTGGGCGCTTCATTATGGAGTAACGATAAAGGTAAGGAAGGCGTTCAAAACGATGAAGAAGGATTAAGAACAATTAGAAAAGTTATAAAAAGATTAGCAGAGCTTAAGAAATAAAAAAGTCTGCTATGGATTTAAAAAAATAAAATTTAAAAAAATAAACAATTATTTAACTCCAAATAATTTCTTAGATTCTTTTTCTCTAAGCCCAGAAATGCCCCAGAGTTCTTTGAACCAATATTTTCCATTCATTATTACAACAGGCGTATTGACGACGCACCCATCGGCGTCACAGAAAGTTTTTAGAAAATTCTCGTCGTGTGTTAGCTGGTGAACGAATTCTTCGTCGTTTATATCTCGTTCAATGTATTTAACATCGTATTTTTTTAACCAGTCAACTAATTCATGGCACCTGTGACAGTCTTCTTTTGTAATAATAATAGGTATTTGCATTTTACTCATAATATTTATAAAATACACACCTTCAATAAAAAAAGTTCACCTTCTAATCTATAAATTAATTAAGGAGAAATATGATAACAAATCGGTTTTCCACGAAGATTTTTTATAAAGCATATTATATTATCAAAATGTAAATAAAGTGTATTTGGATGTGATTATATGTTAAGATTGAAAAAATCAAATGTAGTAAAAAGAGTGAAGAGCGCGCATTTTATCGGAAGACAATTATCTCGATTAAAATTAGGTCAATCTTATTACACGATTGTTGTATCTAGCGTGAGTGCGATTTCATTGATCTCTTTAGCTTTTGAGATAACAATTTGGATGTTAATATTAGCGTTTCCCGTTCTATTGCTTGGTACATTCATAATTGGTTATTTTATGGATGTATATAACATTAATACTATGGATAAGCTAAAAGCTAATGAAGTTGGTAATCGATATCTTACTACGAGCGATATGAAGGGCCAAGAATTTCAACTTTTACAAACGGAGATCGTTCTTGAAGCGCTAAAGGCTATCCAAGAAGAACGCCAATTGGATCCCAAAGATTTATTAAAAAAGTATGACCTTTATTTTAGAAAGTGGAAATCTCCCTACAAATGAGAAGAGCAAAGTATTCGATTGGAAATTTTAATTATATTGAAGTAATGAATGCGAATGAATATCTAAATTATTTGTTTTAGCAACCAGCGAATTGCTTCAATAATTTTTTCATTCTCGCTAAGAACATCAATGGAGAAATAATGGATAAGAAGTCCACACTTCGCCAATTCATCCATGTCAAAATTCTCATAAATCAAATCGGGAGTTATTTCTTCTTTGCCATGAAATTTGTTGCCAATAATGAGTACAGGCATGTATTCTCCCTTATCCAAGCACTTGTTTAAGACAAATCGAAACATTTCGATAGTTTCTTTGATCGAGTCTTTATTGGACGCGTTAAAGATTAAAATGAAACCTTGAGCATTATCCAAACAATCTTCATATAGCTTTACAATTTTTCCATTTGTATCATCTTCAATACATTCGTATGTTAAGATTTCGATGTTATCAATTACAAAGTCATAAATTTTATTGGCTAAATCTCTTTTCATTGCGTTGTTTTTATATTGAAGGAATTGTATAACCTCTAAGTTCTTTACGAAAGTAGTCTTCCCTGCATTTTCTGGACCAAAAATGTAAACTTTCTTTAAGTCTCCTTTAGCTAATAAATGAGAAGTTATATTTATTTGTGGAGTCATTTTTTCAATATATCTGTTAAAAATGTTTAAGAAATCTTTTTTAAATCTTTTCGGAGCTAAGCCTAGTATATTTTTTTGATTTGTTCGATCTTTATTACTGTGAAGAAGTTCTGTAAGGCCCTTAAAATTTTTAAGCTCAGAAGCAAACATTTCAAGATCTGGAGCTTTAGATAATAAATAATTATAAACATCAGTAATCTCATCTTTGAAATAAGCCGCTCTAATCAAATATGTAATCATTAACAGTTCTTTTCCACCGCGAGCGTATTCTGAATCGATATAAAAAATGTGATTTATCGTTTGATATCTTCGAAAAGTAAATACAAAATTTCCCTCTTCATCAGAAAATTCCAGAATTCTTCCTAAATCAGGGTGTTCTTTACTATTTAATGTGGAATTACAATAGAGCGTATTTGGTCCGAGAATAGTATCGAAATACGACACACAAAGAATGGAATCTTTTGACATGGCAATAAAAAAGTAATCATTTCTTACTTAAATTATATTAAAGACACGATAAGTTTTATATCAAATGATTTTAATCTAAAAAATCAAATAAAATAACAATTTTTACGAAAAAATTTAATAATTTATAAAAATCAAATTTTAAAGTGTGTACAATCTTTCTTACTTAATGAATTCTAATACTTCTAAGGATAGAGATAATGAATACGACCTTGCTATGAAAAATTTATTTCATGGAGAGATAATGGAACGCGCTTCTGCTGCTAGAGTTATTGGGCGTTTTAAAGATGGAAGAGCAACAAATTTATTGGCAAGAGCTTTAAGATTAGAAAAAGACCCTATTGTCATAAACAGAATAATAGAAGCAATGGGTGAAATTAAAAACGCGAAAGCTACTTTGCGAATTGTAGAGCTGTTAAGAAAAGAACTCGAAAAACCGGAAGACGAGCAAGATAAAAGTCGTTTATTTTTAATTGTTGAAAGTTTGATGAAGATCGGAGATAAGAGGGCTTTAGAACATTTAGGTATTCTTTTATCATCGTGTGATAGCGATATAAGAAAGCTCACAGAAAGTGCTTACGAGTGTATAGACCCAAATTGGAGAGTAAACTTAGCAAAAAGTAATAAAATCTAATTAAAATAATTCAAAATTATTAAACAAATAAATAAGGTGTAAAAAATGTTCCCAGAATTTATAGAAAAACTTGCGCAAGAAGTTGATGGGGCAGACAATGCTCACGATGTAATGATCTTTACGCTTTCTACTTGTATGTGGTGTAAGAAATGCAAAACTCTTTTAAAAGACAAGAATGTAAAGTATAGATATGTCGATCTTGATCAAATCGATTCAGGCGAAAAAATAAAGTTATTAAAATACGTAAGAGAGAAATACAAACCAGACAGAATCGCCTATCCTTTTCTCGTTTGCGACGATGAATTTGTTATTGGATACGATCCAAATAAATACGAAGAGTTATTGAAACCCGGAGGAAATTAAAATGGACATGGAAACTAAAGAAGGAATGAAAGAGTACGTAAAGATTGTCAGTCAAAAAAATGATTGGATTTTAAACAAAGATCAAGTTACATTTGATAATTTAATTGATGGTTTAGTAGAAAATAAGAAAAAACACGGCTATCAATCCTGTCCCTGTCGTCTTGCTTCAGGCAATAGAGATTTGGATAGAGATCTAATTTGCCCATGTGATTACGCCCCTGATGATGTGAAGGAATTTGGGGCTTGTTATTGCAACTTGTATCTACGATCAGATTTTTACGAAACAATAAATACAGAGTATGTGCTCGTTCCGGAAAGGAGACCTCTTGAAAAAGAGAACGCAGTCTTAGAATACTTTAATAAATAAATTATATTAATTTTAACTTTTTTTCTTTCTTTTTGTGTTAAACCTAGCGATTTATATTAAACAAATCAATTTTTTATAAATAAAATCCTTAAATAATTCGGGTTCTCTTAATATTATATGCCAGATATAGAAATGACAGATGATGAATTAGAAGACGAATTAGATAAAGCCTTCAAAGAAAGCGAATCTAAAAAAGACAACTGCGGAACGGTGATTCCGAGAAATAAAGAAGTAGGAATCCAAAGAACTGATGTGAAAGTTAAAAAAGAATAGTTCAACAGCAGAACACTCATACCAAGGCTATAAACTTTAAACCACATTTTAATAAAGATTCTTAATTTCAATTTTTAGGTGAATACATTAAAAGAAAGAATTAAAGGGAGAAAAAATTTTCCTACCGAGGAAGTTGACCCCGATAATTATTTGAGCGATGATCAGGTTAGGAATTTAACAAAAAGCAAAGAAACCTTAAAATTTGTACAAGAAGATTACTATAAGCTTTATAACTGCGTTCATTGCGGTGAATGCAACACAGAAGAAGAGCGCCTTCTTTTAAAACAAAGATTTCTCAAAGATGGTAATAGCGTTGAAGGTCTTGATGATATGATAGAAAGTTTCCGCAAATATCGCACGCCATATCCTTCGAATAAAATGCGTATTAGAACGCCAGAAGGAATCCCTAAAGAGTCTGACACTCTTTTTTATATGGGTTGTCTTTCGACAATACGGATTCCAAGATACACTGAGCATTCACTTAAATATTTGATAAAACAAAAAGTCGATTTTAAAATCTTAGATAAGGAAATATGTTGTGGGTGGCCTTGGTTCGCATCTGGTTGTTTTCAAGAGTTTGAAACTTGTAAAGAAGAAAATATAGAAATTTTTGAAAAATTCAAAACAGTAATTTGCTTATGTCCTGCTTGTTACTTTCTTTTCAATAAATATTACAAGCCTTCAATGAAATCAGAAGTAGAATTTAAATATATCTCAGAGTACTTAAAACCTTCTGAAACCAAAAAGTCAGGAAAAGTTGGGGTGCAACACCTCTGTCAACTAATGAATCGTGGCACGAAAGGTATTGATAAATTTGTAAATAACACATTAGAAAAAAGCGGATACGAAGTCGTAGACATCCCTCACTGGTGTTGCGGTGGTGGTCTTGGTTATATGCATCGTACTGATGTCATTGACAAAATAGCACGTAAAAGATTGGGTGACTTTGATGAAGCAGGTGGCGATTATTGTACAACATATTGTCCGAGCTGCTGGTGGGTCTTAGCAAGATATAGTAAATTATGCAAAATAAAACCTAAAGCTAAGGATATATTCGAACTACTACTATAAAAATCTAAAATGAATGAAGATTATAATTGTCCCTGCAGAGACATCGACCCAGATAATTTTATAACTAATGAAGAAGTAATAGAGTTTTTAAAAACTAAGGATAATTACAAATTCAAGCAAGAAGATTATTTTAGGTTGTATAATTGCGTTCATTGTGG
>JAHQWH010000052.1 GCA_029856105.1 Promethearchaeia archaeon
TGTTAAGGGGAAAATACTATTATCTATAAGATTTTTTTAATTGATTCCGACAATGGAATAGCTGTATTAGAAGCTACATTTAAAGAACTAAAAAAAGATAAAGTACCTAACGGTGTTATACCGGGTTTCTTCAAAGAAATAAATGATATTATTGATGTAATCCAAGCTGCTATGGTTAAGGGAAAAAATGGAGACGAGATTACTAGAATTGTCGAATCTGAAAATTCTACCATTATTATTATTTATCATCCCCTTTCAAGAATTCTTTTTTGTTCTATTTCTGACGCAGATGATGATGTAGATAAATTAATTGAAGTAATTAAAAAAATTGCCAATAGATTTTGGAAAAAACACCAATCAGATATAAAAATCTTTAGAACAACTTCAGAGAAATCTAGATTTCAAACGATTATTGCCGATATCGAAAATTTGACCCGTGGAGGAACGATAGCAGAAGTTTTTCCAAAATTACTTGTTGTAAAAAATGTTATGGAAAAAATTTTGGCAATGGGAATGATTAACGAATATGATTTTCATGTTGCTTTAAAATGCACTGGTAACTCCTCACCGCTAAAAATCGCGAGGGAGATAGGTAAAACGCGGAACGATGTGAACGAAGTTTTAAAAAGATTAGAGCAATTAGACATAATTAAACTTTAAAAAGTATTTTTCTATACAATTTCTTTTTAGCTAAAAGCGTAATTTTCTTCGAGTTATCACTAAATAATAAGTTAAACAACACTCAAATAGAAAAAAATAAAAGGTTTCTATTTTTATCTAAATTACTTTATTATCGATTTAGTGGTACTTAGATCATGGAAAATAATAAAAATATAATGGCAGTAGTAATTTCTCCCGCAAAAGACGCTCATAAACGAGAAGCTAAAGGGTTTTCTTTGTCAGAAATCAAAGAAGCTGGAAAAACACCTGAATTATTAAGAGCTTTAAATGTAAGCGTTGATTATTTTAGGAGATCTAAGCACGAGTCTAACATTGAACAGCTAAAAAAATTAAAACCAGTTGGCAAGAAAGTTAAAAAGAAGCCTTACGTGTTCAAAGAAAAGAAGAGAACACCTTTCAAGCCAAAAGTAGAAAAAGTAAGGAAAAAGCCAGTTAAAGTAGAAAAAGCCGAACAAAAACCTAAGATCACTAAAAAAGCACCTCCTCCAAAGAAAGAAATAGAGGAAGTAGAACTAAAACCGGCAAAGAAAGAGAAGAAAGAGAAAAAAGAAAAGTTAAAATCTGAAAAAACAAAACTGACTTCTTTAACAGGTTTGGGGCCTGCTGCTGCTAAAAAACTAGAGGAACTTGGAGTAAGTTGCGTTGAAGAACTCATTAAAGAAAGTCCCGGAGAACTAGCACCCTTAATCAAAGGAGTTTCCGAAGACAGATTAAGTAAATGGTGTGACGAAGGAAAAGAAATGTTGAAATAGTGCTAAAAACAATAATCTTCTATGCCTTCACTTTTTCAAATGCATAAATATTAATTAATTTTTTTTATGCTATATTCTTAAATGTTTGTTCAAAAATCTTTAAAATAAAGATTTTTATTTACATAAACTATTTAGATGGTATATCAAATTATTTTATAACAAATTACAGAAATTATCTACATCTTGGTGATGAATGAATGGAATACAATTATTATAGCTATGAGAAGCTTGAGGGTAAAATTCTAGTTCCTAAATTGCCTATTTGGTTTAGGGAAGTAGAATTTAACGGCGATAAAAACGAAGGAAATTTAATATTACACTCTCAGAACGATTACGACGAGATTTATGGTTCTAATGCTAAAATGGAAATTCTTTGGGAAAAAAAAGAAAGAGAAGGATTCTACTACGCCAAGGAAGTGCAGCAGTCAATAGAGTTATATAATGCGATCGGATTTGTGGTTACCTCTAAAGAAAATACTTGGTTAATGAGTCACGAATTTACTTTTTGGAGCGGGCAGCGTACTAAAATGATGAGAAAGAGATACTACCGTGAGAAATGTATTCACGGAATTTTCTATTGCGATATAACTAAACGATTAATTAATCTACATACTACTATTATAGACAAATTTTACGATAATTTCAAACCGTTCGTTATTAAATCATATAACACATTTATTTGCCACGAATGAATCTTGAATTTTATACGCTTTTATTTAACTACTTTTTGAGCTAATCCAAAGAAGTTATCCCTCTTATTTGGACCACCCATCTTTTTAAGTTCTTGGATGACATATTCCTTTAGCAATTTCTTTATTTCTTTTTTTGAGAAAAAGTGATAAAATCGATTGTAGGTTTTTTTTTCAGCGGACAAAGTCCAAGGGACGAATTTATCTCCGTATTCATTCAATCCGAGATTTATTTGAGTTTTTTTATATTTTGGATTAAATAGCCTTTTTATCTTGTCCTTTATAAAATATCCTCTATAATTTTTTTGGTACTTTCGCCACACTGTAAACAAAAAATATCCCTTATCTCTTAACAAACGGAATAGTTGCGAAGTTGCGTAACTACGGTGAGTTTTGTCTTTAATATGATGTAGTGTAGCGATTGAAAATATGTTTTGAATAACATTAGGTCGTATTGGTAAAAATAAGATATCGCTTAATATTAATTGGATGAAATTAGAACTATTTTGGGGAAGATTATTATCAGACTTTAGATTCTCCCTCGCAATCTTTAAAAATTCGAAAGAATTATCAACTCCAATTAATCTATTATTAGGTTGTATGAACTCGCTAAAATTTCTACCATTTCCACAACCTAAGTCAATATTGTAGCCAAAAAAAGAAATTTCTTTTTCTTTTATCTGCTTTACAAACGTTTCTAAATCTTTCCAGGGCTTACTTCTCTTTTTGTGATAATCTTCTGCTAAAAAGTTGTATAAGTCCTTTTCCATTAATTTATTACTAATTTTTAATTTAAAAAATTTTATTAATTGTTTTAGTTTTGGGTTTTTTCAAATTTTAAATAAAAATAATATAAAAAAATAAAAATTATCCAATTAAATAATTAAACAATAATATAATAAATGCTTTCTGGATACAAATTTCAATTTAAGCGAGCAATAGCAACTAAGCGGTTAAATCATGGATGATATTGTAAAAATTGTAGAAAAGTTTATTGATCAAATGAAAGACGAAATCTATGAATCATATGAGAAATGCACATCATACATTAATGATCTTATAATATCAAAAAAAGTTAACGTTATGTTAGAAATCAATACTGAAACGGAAGAAATTATAAGAAAAACTATATTAGCGATGATAAATGCTACAAATTCCGCATTATCTTCTATAGGCGTTTCTACAGATAAACTTTCATCTGATATCGAGCTATTTCGAGAAATATTTGAAGAAAATAGAAATATGTATTCTAATTATAATTCCTTTTTACAACTAAGTCTAAAAGATTACATTAATCGGCATCTATTTGTTATTTTCATCGAATATTTGACTAACATTGATAAAGCTAAAATAGAAAACCTCGATCTTTTCGATTTCTTACCTCGTAAATTTCTTAATAAATTGGACCAGTTAGAAAATGAAATCCAGATATCGGAAGATACTAAAAACCGCTTTATAGTTTTTATTACAGAAATATGGAAATACTTCGATTCCTCAAATTTAACATTTAAATTATCTAGTTTCGAAATGAAAGAGTCTATGGACGCGACATCTGAAGCAGATATATTAAATATGCTACAAGAAGCCCGCATGGATAATATAAACGCTTTAAAACAACCTATTAATCAAATTCAAGAACAAAAACAATCCTTTTTAGAATATTTTGTAAACTTCCCTAAATTGAGTCAATCTATTGTTGAAAAAATTGAAATCGATACAAACCAATTAAGTGAGATTTTAAAATCTTCTCAAGAACTTTTTGATTTGGAAAATCTGTTTTATACAATTAATATCTTTAAAATGCTAGGGGTAGAAATTCCTCTTGAAGCTAATGATATTATAAATATTATGAGTGAATTTGTTAGTGGAAGAGTTTTTAGTACAGGAAAGTATCATATCCCAAACCCAGTTAGTATATTTTATGGGTTGTCTATTCTAACTGAATTAGATTTACTTAATAATTCTGATATAATTGACTTATTAGATATTGAGATGTTTCTTGAAAGCGAGATTGGGCTAAATAAATTCATGCCTGAAAAGCTAACTCTAAATTTCTTTACTGTTTTAAGTTTAAGATTGTTAGAAAATAACGGAGGTATTATAACTAACAAAAGTTATCTGATTGAGCCGTTAGTTAATCTTGATCTATTTAATTTAGACGAATTTAAACCATCTTCAGATATATTTTTCTATTTAGCACTATTGAGATTATTAGATTCTAGTGTAGATTTTAGTAAATTAAAAGTTTTATATTTAGGCGAACTAAAACAAAGGATGCTACCTAACGGCTCCATTGATGGCAGCATTACTGAATCAGCTAGAACGTTATTAATTTTTAGAATGTTAAACTCAAACGACACGGAGTTAAATCCTATTTCAAATTTATTGAATTTCTTAAATCAAAATTTAAGTCTATTCAAAAATACGCTCGAAAATAATTCTTTTAATTGGAAAACTGGGAAGTTAGCGCTTAAGATTGAGCTTCGTATGCTTTTTTGGGCATTGATAGCACTCTCGCAATATATTTAAAAATTAAACATTTAAATTAGATTTCTTTACTCTAAATTAGAAATTGTTAAAATAAAATTTCTAACTGAAGGAGATATTTTATTCTCTTTTACTCCCTTATTCCATTCTTTAATTAATACATTATTTTGGGTTAAATCTTGTATGACCTTTTGACCTATTTGAATCCAATTGTCCTTATCAATAATTGGAGCGTTTTCCTCTATCCCATGACAATATTTAAGCCCTTTTTCGGTGTAGAATATTTCTATCTCGCTTTTTTTTGGACTCTCTTTATCTATCAAGAGTTTGAAGGTAAATGGAAAAGTCCTACAAAAGTTAGGTCTGAAGTCGTAAATTGAGCACTTCTTTTTTGTCTCATCGTAAAAGTAACATCGCCCATTTGATCTTTTTTTAAGCCCCACAAACGCTAAACCTCTTTCCGTTTCAATAGGTGGAACAACCATCCTATTAATCTCCTTTGTGGTAGGTTCTTTATCAAAAACATAGAAACCTAGAATTTCGATTGTTTCATCCAAATTTAAGTTTAAACCATTTTTGATGCGAATAATATCTGAATAAGTGGTATTAACTAAAGTATCTAAATCTGTACAACAACTACCACACCTGATACAATGAAACCTTAAATCATTTGTATTATTCATAATTAATTTAAGAAAAAATAAATAAAAAATAGCTATTAATTTATTGTGTTGATGGTATAATAACTTTTTTTTCGATTAATGTTTCAATGCCGTCTATAACAAGATCTCTATTTTTTTCATGTATAATTTCAAATATAGTCTTCAAGTAAAATTCTTTTTTACTTTTAGCAATTGAATAGATTACATTTAAAATCCTGGTTTCCATTGAATTTAATTCGCCCTCTTTTCTTAGATTAGCGATAAATTCTGCGTTGTTTATCGTAAATGTCTCTTTAAAGTATAACTCTACGTAATTATTGATAATTGGGGGGAACCGGATTTCAAATTCATGAATAGCGCCATCCCAATTCTCTATTTGCTCTGAAAGCTCCAACATTGCTCCTAAAGACAAATCAGAGATCTGCTTTTTCATTCGATCAGAGGCTCTTTCGGTAAGAATAAAGATGACGCGCAAATCTTGTCGGTCACAGATCAAACAATAAAAGTATTTAAAATCCAATTCTAAGATTGTTCGACTGCTATCCTCTTCGTTATATTCGGCTAAAACCCCATCTTTTCCTCTTTTTCCGGCCATTTCTTCTCCAACTGTTATTATGGCTTGAACAAAACCAGAAAAAAGTTCCTTCTTATGCTTTTCTAGAATTGAATAGCTTTTAGAATAGAGTGGAATTCCGCTATCTCTATGAATCGCAACGATCGCTTGAATATTTTGTAAATCCTTAAATCTTTGAGTTCTAGCTAATAATTCTGCCTCTTTTTTCCTTCTCCTTGGCAAAATCACGTACGATCTCAAGCTAAGTATGCCTAAAGTACTAATAATTAGAGCTGAAATTATAATAATAATCCAAATCAGAAAAATTGGAAATTGTGGCTCACCTATAACTAAGAGAAATGAAGATTGCGTTGTTTTATATACGGTTCCCTCTTTTGATATGATGAGATTGAATATAAAATTACCTTGTAAGTTTTCAGGCAATCCTACTGTGAGTTGATAATTACCGGGAGTTATTTCTTCTAATTCTCCAACTCCATATCTCCATTCGTACAAAACCGTCACGTTTTCGATAGGCTGATTAGTTTCAAGATCTAGCAATTCTATTTGAAGTATTAACGATCCTCTTATTTCTGCCTTTATGGTTGGATTTGAATCTTCATACCCAACTATATCAACATCAAATTCAATTCGATCTATCAATATTTCAAAACCAAATGTTTGGGTTTTATAATTCGGATGTTCAAACTTCAAATAAATAAAATTGATTCCAGATGAGAAATATTCCGGCAGAAATTCAATCGATGAGTTATACCAATAATTTATATTTTCGGTTAAATTTTTTTCATAAGATTCGCTAATCCAAGTAAAATTTCCTCCCGAAATATAATTTTTATCAATGATTGACATCGCTTTAGCAGAAACATTAATTATATCAAAAAAAGTAACATCATGCAGAGTATTTTCCTGAATATTAACCGAATTAATAGAAACTGAAAGATTTACTGATTGTTCTATAATTTGAAATTGGTATCCATAATATTGTGGTTCATAACCAGTAGCTGAAAAACTAAAGTTTAGTTGGTATATTCCGATATTATCAATATAAATCGTACTAAATTCGATGTCATAAATCCCACTACCTAAACTATCAATCGAATAATGTGAGGGATTACTTATACTAATGTTAATAGTGGCTCCATCAATACCATCGCCACTAAAATCTGTAAACTTAAACTTAATTGAGCTATTTGCGTGTAATTCTATATTATATTCAGATTCGAGCCTTTGTAAGTTAGTTTCTTCTCCTAAATTTATTTCAAGCGTAAGATTACTTTCAAGAAATCCTAATTTAGATGAGCTTATTAA
>JAHQWH010000053.1 GCA_029856105.1 Promethearchaeia archaeon
TATGCAGAAGCTTTAGATATCCTCAATAATAAATACCAAATGGACGTTCCTTGGGGTAAGGATCTAAGAACTATGGAAGAGGCAAAAATAGCTGAGCATTTTAAGGTTCCTGTGGTCGTCACCCATTACCCTACGGAAATTATGGGTTTTTATAAACCACCCAGCGAAGATAATCCCAAAGAAGCACTATGCTTTGACATGTTAGCTCCAGAAGGATATTGTGAAATTATTGGTGGGTCGGAAAGAAGTTTATTAGTTGACGACATGAAAAAGAGATTAAAAGCAGATGGCGAAAATCCAGAAATTTATGACTGGTATTTTGCTTTAAGGCGTTATGGCAGTGTTCCTCATTCAGGTTATGGATTAGGCGTGGAAAGGGTCGTTCAATGGATGTGCGGGTTAGATAACATTAAAGACGCGATAGCTTTCCCGCGCACAATGTTAAGGAAATCGCCATAAGAATTTTTTTTTTTAGAAGTCAACAATTTTAGATGAATTATTTAAGAAACACTGATTCTAAATTATTTAAAAGGATGGTTTGTTGAAATGGAACTCTATAATTATATGGGATATGAATTAATTGAAAAAGTAATAAATAGAGAAATCACCATTCAAGATGTAATTCAAACGTCCTTTGACAGAATTGAGACGACTGATAATCTTATTCATTCTTTTGTCACCCTATCTAAAGATAAAGCACTTAAAAAAGCGAAAGAATACGATGTAAAAATACAAAAAGGTCAAAAAGTTGGAAGGCTTTATGGATTACCTTTTGCAAATAAAGATTTGATCTGCTTAAAGGATTTTCCTACGACTTGTTGTTCAAAAATTCTGAAGGGTTATCGCCCTCCTTACAATGCTTTCGTCATTGAACGCTTGGTGGAACAAGAGGGAGCAATTCATATTGGAAATACAAATATGGATGAATTTGCAATGGGAAGTTCTACAGAATCGAGCTGTTATGGCCCCACCTATAACCCTTGGGATTTATCTAGAGTTCCGGGAGGGTCGAGCGGAGGGGGTGCTGCAGCTATCGCATCGGGACAGGCTATTTTTGCTTTAGGGAGCGATACAGGAGGTAGCATTAGGTGTCCAGCATCTTTCTGCGGAGTTGTGGGATTGAAACCTACTTATGGTAGAGTATCACGATACGGATTGGTTGCCTTTGCAAATTCATTGGATCAAATTGGGCCCATTACTAAGTGTGTTTACGATTCAGCGTTAATGCTTGAAATAATATCAGGTAAAGATCCACTCGATTCTACCTCAGTAGACGTTAAAGTTGATAAATATACAGAAGAAATCAAAAATCCCATTGAAAAAAAAGTAATCGGAATTCCAAAAGAGTTTTTCGGTGATGGGATTGAACCAGAAGTTGAAAGTTCTGTAAAGAAATCAATCGAAAAATTAGAAAGTTTAGGAGCATCCACCGTTGAAATATCTATTCCACATCTTGAATATACCATTGCAACATACTATTTACTCTGTATGTGCGAAGCAAGCTCGAATCTAGCGAGATTTGACGGTTTGAGATATGGAAATATGAGCGAGGACCTTTCTGGCGACACTTTCGAAGTATTTAGTAGAACAAGAGGGGAATATTTTGGTCCAGAAGTAAGACGGAGAATTTTCTTAGGAACCTATGCGTTATCTGCGGGGTACTACGATAAGTTCTATCTTAAAGCGCTTAAAGTTAGATCGCTGATAAAAAACGATTTCGTCGAAGCCTTTAAAAAGTGTGACTCTATCGTTTGTCCAACAATGCCTTCAACAGCATTTAAAGCTGGTGCGTTAATTGATGACCCGCTCCAAATGTATATAATTGACATATTAACTTGTTCTGTTAATCTTGCAGGTATTCCCGCGTTAACAATCCCATGTGGTTTTGATAGTAATAATTTACCTATAGGTTTTCAAATAATCGGTGATTACTTTGACGAAAAAGGCGTCCTCAACATTGGTTATCAACTTGAACAAGAACTTAATGTTTATCGAAAAATTGCGCCTGTTGTAAGCGGAGGTAAATAATTTGAGTAATCAAAATAATGAAGTGATTATAGGTTTAGAAGTTCACATTCAATTGACTAACCTTAAAACAAAGTTGTTTTGTAGTTGTAGTACTAATTATCGTGGAGAAGAGCCTAATACATTTGTATGCCCTATATGTCTTGGTTTGCCAGGTTCACTTCCAGTAGTTAACAAAAAAGTGGTTGAATTTGCAACCAGATTAGCTCTAGCATTAGATTGTAAAATCAATCATAAATTTTGGTTCTTTAGAAAAAACTACCACTATCCAGACCTCCCAAAAGGATTTCAGATTACGCAATATAACAAAGCGGGAGGTAAAGCTTTTGCAGATGGCGGAAAAATTACCGTTAGAGTAAATAACCACAAAAAAGAAGTCATGCTCAATAGAATTCATCTAGAAGAGGATCCTGCTAGGTTAGTGCATAAAGGAAGTATAGCAACTTCACCATTCACCTTAGTAGATTATAATCGCTCTGGTGTTTGCTTGATTGAAATTGTGTCCGAACCAGTTATTGACACCCCAGAAGAGGCAAGAGAATTTCTAAAACAATTAAAATCGATCGTTCAATATACGGGTATATCAGATTTAGACCTTCAGGGCTCCGTAAGAGTTGATGCAAATATTTCTATAAAAGGAAATGAACGTAGTGAAGTTAAAAATATCAATAGCTTCAAAGAAGTTGAACGCGCATTAAGTTATGAAATTGTAAGGCAAAAAAACGCCCTTAAAAGAGGAAAAGTATTAATACAGGAAACTAGACACTGGGACGATAAAAGAAAAATCACGATATCATTACGATCAAAAGAATTTGAAGCAGATTATCGCTATTTCCCCGAACAAGATTTAGTTCCATTGGAAATTGATAATATTTTTATTAAAAAAGTTAAAGAAAAACTACCAGAAATGCCTAATGAAAGAGCTTTAAGGCTTCGCAGAGAATATATGTTATCTGAATTTGATTCTGAAAACTTAGTTTTAGACAAAGAGATCGCAGATTTTTATGAAAACGGTGCGAACTCAGATCCCTCATTTGGTTATGAGGAGTACAAACAGTATTGTAATTGGTTAATGAACAATATTTCCGGGTGGCTAAACGAGAATAATATAACGATTAATAAGACAAAACTTACTCCTAAACACTTAGTAGATTTAATTAAAAACATCAGAAACGGTAAAATTACAACAAAAATAGCAAAGACTTACATTGACGAAATTATGAAAGGGACATCAGTTTCTCAAATTATTAAAAAAAAGGGGAAAACGAGAATTTATGACGAAAAAATAATTGTAAAGTTATGCAGAGCCGTTATTGAAGAAAATCCAAATATCGTTAAAGATTTTCGTAAGAACCTTAAAGCTTTAGAAGCTTTAATTGGTAGAGTTATGGCAAAAACCAAAGGACAAGCAGATCCTAAAATAACAAGAGAAATAATGTTAGAACTACTAGAGAAATCTTAAAAAAGTAGAAAAATAAATAAGATGCTAAAAACTCTTAAGAGCTTCGCCTGCTGCTGCTAATTTTAAATTAATGATTCCTAGTTTTGCATCTGTAGTCGTAATTACTGTTAATATATTTCCTCCAACTTCCGAAAATAGTATTTTTCCTTTAGCACTTTCAATTATAGCGTTAAAGAATTGTCCTTGTTCAAGTTCCTTCGTTGCTCTTTGAGAGGCTTTAAGAACGAGAGTTACCATTGCTGCGACTGATTCTGGGTCGACCCAACCAGGTAATGCACTACCTTTTATTAAGCCAAATTTCTCGATTATCGCAGCTCCATATACACCCTTTATCGCTTTAAGACTTCCTAGGATTTCCTTAATCCTTTCTTCACTCATTTAATTCACTTTAGTTATTAAATTTAAAATTATTAGAATAATCTTATTATTGATATTGATTATTTTAAATTTCCCTTCACTTATAAATTCCTTAAAATAATTAAATTATCTGTAAATTTACACACTCTCATTTTATATTAGTATAAATGTTTATTAAAATACATAGAAAGTAGTCCCAAATGCCGTATTGGTTGATGGGATAGAGGGTATAGGGTTATATCCATATTCTATTGCTGTTTCGTAGTTATAAAATTTAATAGAATAAAATTTTAATTCCATAAAGAGAAATTAAAAATAACTTTGATATTTAAGATTTAATGTTAGTATAAAAATTTTCGAAAAAAAAAGTTAAGAGGAATAAGATTTAGAAATTATAATTTTATTATTTTTCCCCGCTTATCAAGTAATAATGCAATGAGCGTCATAACAATAACCATTATCGTGAAGATTAGAAGATCCATTTCTAAATCAATTAAATCACTTATTATGAATTCCAGTACAACAGCAATAATATAAATTATAAATGGAGATTTTCCGTAGCTATCTATAATTAATATTGGTTTCTGGACTTTCTTGTCAATACCAATAAAAAGAAACGATATTAAGATTGAGCCTCCTAAACTAATTAAAATATATGTTAAAGTTACTTGGCGCTTATTTGGATACCATTCAGGTAATAACCAAAGTAATAGACCGCCTACAAGAGCAGTGATCCCTACAATTAAGTATATTTGATATTTCTTCTTATCGGTATATTCTTCGCTTATAAACAATACTTCGCCTAAACAGGTTGCGTAAATCATAATAGCAGAAAACCCAAAAATCGTACCAAAAATGCCACCGTGAATAGAAGCAATAGCGTACTCTCGCCATCCACCATAAAGAAGCATAACTTGATAGAATATTAATAAAGCTGTAGCAACGATAGCACGTCCCTTTGGTTTTAACCATAGAAATGGTATTGTTATTAATCCTACCAACCCTAGCGTTGGTAAAACGTCCCAAATAATAATACCTTCAATTGTTATAAATTCACCGTGATCGATTAGAATTACAAGTAATCCCAGAGCCAAGATTATCCCATAACGAATTATCATGTGTGTAACTGCCTTACTTACGCCATCTCTTTCTTTTCTGTGTAAAAAGGACAATGGCATGAGTAACCCCATTATAAAAATAAAAGCAGGAGCGCCAATATCATAAAAATTCATAAATTCAACTGTTTTTTGATTCTGGGGGTGCGCTAAAAAGAATTGAGCAATTTCACTTCCAGTTCGAATAGCATAAGGTAGAAATTCAGTGATCACAAGTAGGATCATGATAAAACCTCGCGCATGATCGATCCAATAATATCTTTTTCTTTGCAGCTGATCTCCTTCAGTAATTAATTTCTCATCACTCATGTTAGATCAAAGTTTTTTTTATTTTGTATAAAAATTAATTAAGTAAATTATTTTAATAGATATTTACGGTTTTATTATATTTAAGTGTAAAATTATATTTTTACTTTGAAGTTGACTTTTAAGTGTTTTAAATAATGGTAAATATTATTTATCGTCATTACAAAAAAGGCGATGACGGACAGATAGCAGATCTATTCAATCGAGCTTTTCAAATGAATGGGGTGGGCCTTGTTCGAACTTCTGAAGAATGGAATTGGAGATATGTCAAGTCTCCCTATTTTGAACCAGAGATGATTCAAATAGCTGAAGACGTTGAAAAAAATAAGATAGTGGGGGTAATTCACGTAAATTTAGTAGAAGACATCATTTTTAATTATAAAAATTATTTAATTGGAGATATCAATGATGTTTCATGCCATCCTGATTATACACGTAAAGGAATTGCTACTACTCTAATGGAAATGGCGATGAAATATATGAAAAAGAGAAATTGTGATCTTTCAATTTTAGCAGCAGATTATAAGGGATATGCTAGATCAAAAATTTACTTGAAATTCGGCTATGTTGATGTTGATAGAGAACTTATGCTGATTAATTTTCCAAATTTATTTAAATTGTTTAAAGATCTTAAAAAATTCGCCTCGCTATTTCCAATTTTTTTTGTTATTTCGTATTTTCCACGCTTTATTTATAGAATCCTTCTAAAACTAAACAAAAATTTTAACAATATTTCTTACGAGATTGTTAATAATAAGCATTTTGAGTATATGAACGCTGCGAACAAAATTATTAAAAGGTTTTACACTGGTTTTACGCCGTATGATAAAAATAAATTTACTTGGGCGCGAATTAATGTACCGGCAGAAAGACTCAAACCTACCTATATAATCATACGAAAAAAGAAAGAAATAATAGGTGGTGCCGTTATAACTCATAGAAATTTACATTCGTTTAAATATGGACTTAAAATTAGAATTGGGATTGTTCACGAAGTATTTTTAGATAAAAGTCAATTTAAGAATAAGCGAGATTTGCATTTCGGATATATTTTTCTAATCGATAAGTTATTAAAAGCCGCTACTAGAAGGTATATCGGAGTCTTAGTCTCTAATTCTTGTCGTAGTGATATTGATTTAATTAAAGCATTTAAATCAATGGCGTTTTTAAAATTTGGATCAGGAACTATTATGATGAATAAACTAAACGAAGAAATAAAGAGCTTAAAGCCAAAAAAAACATTATATTTACCCACATATGTAACCTTCTCAACTCCTTAAAGTAACTTCAAGTGAAATGAAGACAGAAGTGTACTTCCTTTTTTTAAAAAATAAAAAATAAAAATTATTAATAAATAAACATTTTGGTAATTTATGTTTAGACAAGCTATTAAATGGGTTAAAGCTAACCAAGATTTATTGATTGATATCAGCGATCAGATTTGGGAATTCGCAGAGTTAGGTTTAAAAGAATTTAAATCTTCAAAATTACTAGCAAAAACACTTGACGAAGCAGGTTTTGCAGTAAAAATGGGAGTTGCAGACATGCCAACTGCTTTTTACGCTGATTATGGTGAAGGGAAGCCTGTTATCGGGATTTTAGGAGAGTATGATGCCTTACCAGGGCTCAGTCAAAAAGCACAACCGTCTCGGGGAGCTTTAATAGAAGGTGCGCCAGGTCATGGTTGCGGTCATAACCTATTAGGTGTAGGTTCGTTAGGGGCCGTATTAGCAGTTAAAGAAGCGATTGATTTGGGTAG
>JAHQWH010000054.1 GCA_029856105.1 Promethearchaeia archaeon
CTTACTAAAATACTACCAAGAAATAGCGATATTAATGCAAATGCTATCCACGCCTGTTTATTCTGCTTTTTTCGTATGTGCTTCTTTCTTTTTTGGTACTCTTTTGATTTTATTGAACTCATTTTATTCATTACTTTATTTAAGTGGCTTTTTTCTTATGATATCATCGCTTTCTCCTTCTTCTTCACCTTCTTCTTCGACGTCTACCTTTTGCAATAGTTCGGTTAATACCACTTTATTAAACGAAAAAAGCATTCTGGGGATATATTTATCAGCTAAATAGGTTCCATCTTCGATTTCTTCTTTTAAAGGAAATAACTGCTTTTCTTTGATTACAGAACCTAGATAATTTCGTTCATATTCACGATACCCAAAGATGTTATTTTTTACAATAACAATTTTTCGTTCAAATCCTTCAGGAATTCCCGCTTTTTCAAGTATTAGGATTATTTTTTCCCTCGATAAAGACTCAAGAAGCTCAAGATCTTCAACTGTACCTTCATAAGCGGGTCCAGTTTGAGTAAGTTCATAATCGATCTCTTTCTCTAACCCTAGCATTACTTTAAAACCATGGGCTTCGTCATCTTGGTCAACAGCAGTAATTTTAAAGGCAATCCCATGTTTGTCCCTTATAGCTGGAGCCATCTTAGCAGCGATGAATTTCATTCGCGTCGTAGTATTGTAGCCGTGCCAAAGCCAAACACGGTAATGCATAGGATCTACAAAAAGAAGAACAAAATCATCATCTAACAAATCTTGTAATCGTAAATCAGGGTCAATAATCAGCTCTTCGTAATCACCGATTTCGTCGTTGAACTGATAAACGATAATATCTTGAACTTTTCTTTCAGGAATATTTTCTTCTTCTTTTGTGCTATTTCTAGCTGGGGTTTGCTCATCCGGCATTTTATTTAATTTAAATTGCTTTAATTACTTAATAAATAGTTAGGATTAATAATATATTATTATTTTTGCTTTAAAAATAGATGTAGAATTTAATTCAGAAATTCGATTATAGCTTTTAAGACCAAATTTGGTTCTTCGACAAAAGGAGCATGTGCGCTTTTATTAAACCATGCGATTTGGGAATTTGCTATTAATTTAGCGAGAATTTCGGCGTTTTGAGGTGGAACTAAAATGTCCTTCTTTCCATGCAAGATTAAGGTAGATATCTTTAATTCTTTTAATTTATCGCACGTATTGAACGATTCAATTGCCTTTGTTTGACGAGCGTAATTTTCGGGCGACATTGGAGTTTTTCCCATGTTTTGAATCGCATATCCAATAAGCTTAGGGTTTTTTTTTATGAATTCGTTTGAATAGAAGATAGTCAAAGTTTCTTCTGCTATTTCTTCTATAGTTCGCCCCTCTCTTGGCTTACTTACGATTTGTAATACTTCTGGAGATGCTGAAACAGATTTAGGTCCACCACAACTTGTGGAACATAAAATTAACTTATTTATTCTACCACAGTTTAGAACCAACTCTTGGGCAATACCACCACCCATTGAGTGTCCTAAAAGATAAGCACATTCAACGTTCAAAGCATCCATTAAACCAATTGTGTCGTCTGCTAATGTTTTTATTGTGTAATCCAGGTTGGGATCGTCAGATTGTCCAGTTCCTCTATTATCGAACACAATAACTCTAAAATGTTTTGCTAATTCTTTAAGAAAATATCTCCCCCACCAGCTAGTATTTGCCCCCAAACCTAAGATCATTATTAGAGGACGCCCCTCGCCGTAAACTTCGTAGTATAAATTAAAATTATTAATTTTAACCTTCGGCATTATTTTAATTCCACTTTCGTTTTAGCTATCGATGTATAAGATTTTAATTTATTTTAATATTAAGTATTTCTTAATTTTTGTATTTTAAAAACTGGATTTTGCCAACTGCAAAGTTCACAAGATATAAAAATTTCGAGAAATTATATTCTTCAGTCTCTAATTTTATTGGCAATGAAAACTTTCGAAATTTTATTCAATGCGGGAATTGCCAAGCTTGGTCAAAGGCGCTGGACTCAGAATCCAGTCCCGTAGGAGTTCGGGAGTTCAAATCTCCCTTCCCGCATTTACCCATAATAATAACACTTAAGAATTAGAAGAATAAATTTGTAATTCATTTTTGCTTTCAAAATAATGGGGAAAGATTATACCTCAATTGTTTTTATTGAAAAAATCTTCACTCAAACTACCAAAAGACAATTCTCTAAGGTGGGGGAAGGATTTTTGTTATAGATCGTAGACTTAAATTACATGTAATTCATTATTGCATTTAGGGCAAAATAAGGGTAATTCCTCTTGACATGGATCTAAATCTTCACTACTCAGTAATTTTCTCCAACAAATTAATCTCCCATCTTTTTCGATCATATCTCGACCATGGTGTTGCGGTATAATATTTTTAGTTTCGCAACTTTGACAAATAATTAATTTTGCATTGCTTTCTAAGTTCTCCAAAGAGAGTTCTTTAAACTTTATTTTATACCTGAAAATGGTCATTCCATTGATTAAAACGAGTAATGACACGCCCATATCTGCTATTCCAACCGCAAGCCACAGCGACATAAAGCCTAAAACTGTGAGAATCGCGAACGCTACTTTGACAATTATCGAAGTCCAAATATTTTGTCTTATGATTCTATTGGTCCTTTTTGTAATATCAAAGAAGGTTATAATTTTCTTTAAATCGTCGCTCATAATAATAACATCCGCTGTTTCTAAAGTTAAATCCGTTGCCGAAGCACCAATCGCTATTCCCAAATCTGATAATGCTAAGGCAGGAGCGTCGTTTATTCCGTCACCAACCATAGCCACTCCTTTAAATTTCTTTTTTAATCTTTCAATTTCTTCTAATTTTTGGTCTGGTAGCAATTCTCCGCGGTAAGAATCTATATCTAAACACTCCCCTATTGTATTACACACTAACTGATTATCCCCCGAGATAAGAACTGACTTATAACCTCGTTTTTTCAAACCGTCGACTAAGAGGGGTGCTGAAACTCTTAACACATCTCTGATTGTAATTATTCCCATAATTGTTTTATTGTTTCCAAGTAATATAGGAATAGTTCCAGATAGTTCGGTCTCTTCAAAAATATCATCAGGAAGGTCAAATTTTAATTCTTCAAGGTAATTCTTACTTCCTATATAATAAACTTCCCCTTGAATTACTCCTTTAATACCTTTACCTTTAGTAATTTTAAAATCTTTGACATTATATAACGGTAATTGCATTTGTTTTGCTTGGTAAACGATAGCTTTTCCAATGGGGTGCTCTGAAAGATTTTCTAAGCTAGCAGCTATTTTAATAATCTCTTGTTCATTGCTGGAATAATTAATAATGTTAAAAACTTTTAAATTTCCTTCCGTAAGAGTTCCGGTCTTATCGAACGCGATTAACTCGATATTTTTCGCTATTTCAATAAATTTGTTTCCTTTAACTAGTATTCCTTCCTTTGCCAATTTTGTGAGTGCTGCTATATTAGCTAAAGGAGTTGACAATGTGAGAGCACAAGGACAAGATACTACTAATAAAATTAAACCTCGGTAAAACCACTTGTTAAAATCTAGGCTAAATACAACCGTGGGTATAATCATAACAAAGAGCGCGCTAATCAATATAATTGGCGTATAATATTTAGCAAACTTTTCAATAAATCGTTCGTTATTGCTTTTATTTTGTTGAGCTAATTTAATACTTTCAGCTATTTTAGCCACAACTGTGTTTGAACTCTCTCTTATTACTTTTATATCCACAAAACTATCGCTGTTAATACTCGCGGCAAAGATTTCATCGTTTTCTTCTTTGAAAATAGGTAAGGACTCTCCTGTTATTGCACTTTCGTCGAAATAAGATTTCCCTTTTACGATTATTCCATCCAGAGGGGCTTTCATTCCTGGTTTAATACCGATTAATTCACCGATCTTTACAGTTTCAGTCGGTACACTCTCGTAACTATCTTCAATCTTTAATAGAGCGTCATCTGGAGCTAATTCAAGTAATTCTTTAATCGCATTTTTAGATTTTTCTGTAGTTAATTCCTCTAAATATTCAGCTATTGCGTAAAGTAAAATCGCCATAGCTCCTTCCTGACCGTGCAATATAAAAAAAGAAGCAATACCCGCGACTAACATTAAAATATTAGCTGTAATCTTTTTAGATAAGACATCTTCTATAGCCTCTTTTAATATTCCATAACCTGAGAGTAGAATTGAAGCAACAGCTAAAACCTGACTTAATAAAACATAGTCAGTTAGAAGCTCTAAAGAGATAGATAATCCAAGCAAGAACAATGATGGAATTATGAAAAACCAAAATTTTTTTTCAAAAAAAGATTCTTCTTCTACTTCAAAACCTTCGTCGAGACACAGCGTTTTTGTACATTGAGTTATATGACTCACCATGATTTATGAATTTAATTACGTGTAAAAAGGTTCATATTATATAATAAAAACGACCTAACTTCCGTTAAAATTTTGAATACTTTAGTTTTAGCCGTTAAACTATTAAAAGATTAACAGATTTAATTTTAGCTTCTAATTTTATTGGTCAAAACTCAAGATCATTTTCTTTTTATTAAATATAAATTGTTATATTAAATAATATTCCGAAGCGTGGATTTTGTTTTAAAAATAGTTAAAAACGGTTAAAATTAAGGGGCTACATAGGCTTCTTTACGACCTTCATGTTCTTTAAGTCCCAATTCGTTTCTAACCGCATCTCTTACGAGAATTCCACCTATATGGAGTATTGAATCCTTTAATATTAAATCTTTATCCATTGATGCATTGCAAGGATAAGAATGATGAGCTTTACTAATTCTTTCGTTTAGACTCAATTCATCGTCATCAATATATTTAGCTTTCAATTGCTGGAGAATGTAGAATGTAGAACCGCATGGCGCGCTTTGTAAAATGCATGTATCCAAAATTGATTTTCCATCGTCGCTCAAAATGAATGAAACAATAGGTTCTCCAATTTTATAATAATCAATAAATTCATAAATATTATCGTGGTTTTTAGTGAGATTAAACCCTACTTTATTGTATTCGTTCAGTTCTTTACTCATTGCACAAAAAGGTTTTGGAAACGCTGCTTGAATTCCCAATCTTTCAAATTCTTCTAACACCTGCACCTGTAAACCCGGTTGGACCCACTTTGGGTTTTCAATAGGGATGATTACCGCTTTTATATTCGCATCCTTTAAATATTCTGGTAATCCAGAGAGTAAATCTTGATGAATCCCAACCACTAATAAAAAATCTACTTGAGGCAAGTTTTTCGGTAAATATTCTTCAGGGTCTTCAATAAAATCGGGTACATTTTCTCCTATGAGGTCGTAAAAGTAAATTGAACTAGAGAAATTACCTAGATGCTCTCTACACTTATCGCATTTGACATCTTTTTCGAGCAATTCACATGCTTTACAAAATTCATCATCGTTTATTAGATTTCCAACGAATTTTTGCGCTAACATTACAGTATCTGGATCTGGCCCGTAAAAAATCCCTATTTTATATTGTTTTTCCATATATCATCAAGGAATAAATTTAATCTTGACTTTAATTTATTTTGATGATATTTCATAAATCATATAATTTTTGCCTTGAACATCTTCGCTTATTATTCTAATTTTAATAAAGTTAATACAGAAATTTAATATAAATATTTAATATTAAATAACAGCGTTCCAGGTTATTTTTAATTTGCCTTCTTAGAAGTGATCAAAATTTATATCCGATCGTATTTCTGTTGCCATCCATACTTAACTCTGGACAATAGCCATAACCCTATGGCTTCTATCCCGTCAACTTCAAGAGCATTCGGGAATGCTTTCTTTAAACTCTCGAGGTTATATTTACTCTACTTAACTGCTTCTCTCAGCACGAGAATCTCTATTTGCCACCCTAACTATGATAATCCGGATTTTTTGAGGGATCACATTGAGCGGAAGTGAGCGTGGAGTCGCACCACATTCTTTATGCGTCATCGAGGTTAGTAAATATAATAAAAAATATAATAATAAATGTATAAATAAATAAGTAGAGAGTAAGAATTTATTAGGGTTTTTAAAAAATAGGAAAAATAAAAATAGCAACGTTCCATAAATCAGAATATATTATATATTAATCACCGTTTAATTTTCGTTTTATCAAGATGGAGCTTTTAAAAATTCGACAGGCACTCATTACCGATCTCAGAGAAGACTTTCCTGAATTGGTTGACAAATTTAATCATTTTATTATATCTCCTTTACAAAGTAAGCAAAATTCAGTTATCAACTTAACTTTTAACAAAGAAACGGAAAGACTACCTAAAGAAATGATAGTTAAAATATTTAGAACTAGTAATGCCGATAACGAATATAATACTTTGAAACGATTGAAGAAACAAGAGTTATTAATCCCCAATATCTTATTTTATAAAAAACCTTATTTATTCCTCGAAAAAGCAGAAGGGGTTAATTTATGCGATTACATTAACGATAAGTTAGTTGATGTTGCTGATTTAAACGAGTTAGACGCTGATGTTAAAAAAGAAATTATTATTTGTGTTGAGAAATTAGCAGATTGGTTTTCTCAATTACATACAAATAATACGATTGGGAAGAACGAGCTTTCAGAAATTATAGTTCTAAATAAAGGCGACACTCGTCTAAGAGATTTCATATATAATCCTTCAAATAACGAAATGTATGGTATGGATTTTGAAGAATCTTACGAAGGAAATCACATTGACGACATCGCATGGGTTTGTTGCTCTTTACTTGATACAAATCCTGGAATTTTTGAAATGGACAATCCTAAATCAAAAATTGACATTTTAAACCTCTTTTTAAAAAACTATTACCGGAAAAACCCTACATTTCATTTTAATTTCAAATATTTCACAGAGAAACTTATTGAGAATCTAAATATTGTAATGAGAAGAAGACATATCAATTTAAATCTCGACAAGGAAAACTTCATAAAGAATATCTCAAAAGAAATGTAATTTTTCAATTTGATTATAGAAAA
>JAHQWH010000055.1 GCA_029856105.1 Promethearchaeia archaeon
CTTTTTGTTATTAATTTATATTTTGCTACTTTTGTAATTCAATAAAACAAATAAATAGTTGAATCAAAAAAAATGATAACTGAAAGTTATGTTTATTGTGAGGAAAATTATTATATGGATATTAATTCCGATTTTTCAAACGAAAAAATCCCACCCTTTATTGGATGTATGATTTCTGATAAATACGGAAAAACTTTAGTTACATTTGAAATTGTTAAGGGAGCTCTTGAAAATATTATTAAAAAAGATAGGAACGCGGAAAATGTTAATATAGACACCTTTCCAACTTATATTTGCGCTTTTAAAAGGTTATCAGAAGATATTATTATTCAAAATATTCCCAATATTGAAATAGAAAATTCAAATTTTAAAATGCATATCGTTTTCTATCAAAATGAATTTACAATAATCTTCTTCTTAAATCCAGTAGTTTGCTTTAATGTCGTTGAAAATGTTATAGACAATTACCTAACAAATTTTTTTGAAGATTTTAAGTATGATTTTAAGGATATTTGCTTTTTAGAAAGGTTAGGTTGGGACTGGCTTATAGATTTAAATAACAACTATTTGAAACTTACTTAAATTAATTAATAGAAATGTATAATAACTAAATCTCAGAGGAAATGGCAAAAATGAATACTGAACCAGCTATAGAAATAACTACTGAATTAACAGATTTTTTTAACGAGGATGCTAAATGGATGGAATTAGCGTCATCTTCTTATAATTTTAGTGCGCCAGCTTTTATTGGATGTATGATTTCTGACAAAGATGGTAAAACTATTGCCATTTTTGAACTATTCAAGGGTGCTTTAGATTATTTTATAAAAAAGGATATAGAAGATATAGAAAAGAGAATGAATTTTGATATCGAGCTTATACCTATGTTTATTTGTGCGTTGGAACGTTTTTCTGACCAAATTTGTATTGAGAATTTAGCAGGAATTAAATTAAAAGGTACAAAGATTAAAATGCATTCTATCTTTTGTTTTAGCCAATTCACGATTACCCTCTTTTTGAATCCTTTTATCCACATTAAACACTATGAAAATTTGATTTGCGATTATTATTCTGATCTCTTTGAGAAATATGTAGAAGAATTTGAAGATGTCTTAAAATTTTGCTCAAACGATTTTGTTTCACAAATAGAATTAAAAGGTAGAGAATGGTTAAGAGAATTGAATGATTCATATCTAAATTCTGCTTAAAATTTATCTATCTTTTTCATAACCATTTTACTAGTTTATATTTAGATGTGAAATCCAAAAATTTAAGAGATTTCTAACTTTAGATTGCTCATTAATTAGGAAGTTTGATATTATGAACGATTTCATCCAACCTCTATCAGACGAGTATAAAGACATTTACTTTATCCAAGGCGAACTGAATGCTCGGTATCCATATTCCCATTCTCTTTTAGTTGGCGATTATCTTATCGATACGGGGATTTCGTCCAAGCGTTTAAGAAAATTGAAGAAAATATTTCCAATAAATCACGTAATTTTAAGCCATTGGCACGAAGACCACATCTCTGGTAATTATCTATTAAAAGATGCGAAGTTTTATTGCCATTTAAAGGATAAACCACCTATCGAAGATATCGAAATGATGATTCCTTATTATAATGTCGCAGGTACACCCATTGAAAATGAAATGAGAAAGCTAATTGAAGTATTGCGGATGAAAAATGTTAAAATAGACGATTTAATTGAAGAAAATCAGATTATCGACATTGGAGACGAGTTAAAATTACAGGTTATTTTTACTCCTGGACATACTGCGGGACACTGTTCATTCTATGAACTTAGTACAAAAGTAGCATTTTTAGGCGATATCGATCTTTCGAAATATCCATATTATGGTAATATTGACGCGAGTTTAATTGAATTTGAAAACTCAATTGCTAGAATCAAAGATTTAGACGTTAATATTGTAGTTACTGGGCATAGAGGGGTTATTGAAGGAAGAAGTAAAATTAGAGAAGAAATTGAAAAATACGAATCGATCTTGCAGGATCGAGACGAGAGGATATTATCCCATTTTCCTGAAAGAAGCAAACCAATTAAACTAATTGATTTTAAAGGTAAAAATATTATCTACCGAAGATACACGGCTTTTAAAGATTTTGAGCTTATTGCCGAACTTTTAATGATTGAAAAACATTTTGAGAAGTTCCTAAAAGACGATATAATTTCAAAAAAAAAGAATGGCTATATTTTAAATTAAAAAAAATAAATTATTATATTATTACTATTTTTCTTTAGCTAATCTTTCCACTTTGCCAGGTACTCCATCTTCAACGGATACTGATTCTGGAAGCGTTTTCATCATTTCCTTAATATCGATTCCTCTCTTTGCGAGAGTTTTTCTTCTAAATAAATATATTATTGCTCCAACAGCAGAGAAGGGAAAAATGATTAGAGCAATTATTATCCCCGCATCAGGATCAGTGAACAATAGTAGAACAAATATAAGGGAAGAAACAGAACCTAATATTCCTATAGTCTTTAAAAGCCAAGCTGCTGGTTTGAAACCTGCTTTTTCGTGCCACTCAGGAAACTTCTTTGGAAGGATAAATACTGCTAAAGATATAGGGACTTGAATTATGAGTACAACGGTAGCTGTAACAGCGCTTAATAGAACGCCTGCGGTTTCGATGCCATAAGATGGTGCGAGTAACGGTATAACGGTTATAAAGAGGAAAATTCCAGCAACAAGCAAAAGTGTTAATGCAGGTCTTGGTGTTTTGTGTTTTTTATTTACCTTAGTAAAAACTTTAGGAAGCATTTGCTCTCTTGCCGCTACAAGTATGTCTCGAGAATATGCCATGTAAGATGGATGAATCGTAGAAGCGATAGCAATGGAAATGAGAACTATCATAACCATAATCATTTCGGGAGGTAAGATACCTCCAAGAATGAGAATTTCTGTTACGGTCCCAACTGGAACACCCCATGGATGAACTCCCGCAACCATTAACGCTTGTAAAACGTATAGAATTGTGAGTACCAGCATACTAATTAGTATCGCACGAGGTATATTCTTTTTTGGATTCTTAACCTCTCCAGCAACATCTAAAATTAAAGTGAACCCTGTATAAGAGAAAAAGAAAGTTAAAGCCGCAAACATAACAGGCTCAAGACCCATTGGAAACATAGGTTCAAAATTCGAAGGATTAAAATGTGGAATCGCCGCTATTATAAATATCACCATAACCAAAATGTCTCCAACAATTGTAAGGATTAATTCGATTAAACCAGAAATTTCTACTTTTATCCAATTTAGGAAGTAAAAAATGACTAAAACAGAAATTCCAACGATTAATACAAATAACAATTCCGATTCAGGTGGAATCCCTAAAGCTTGTCCTATAAACACGCCTAATGTCGCAGCTAAGAAAGCTATAGTAGACCCGACTGCTAAAATCACCAGCCAAACAGTCATGAAACCTCCAAACCCACCTAATAATCTACTAGTAATTACATACGTACCACCGGATACGGGAAAAGCAGAACCAATGTAAGCTATGAGGAAAGCTACAAAAACAGCGGGAATAACAGCAATTAAATATGCGATGAATATCCCCGGTCCCGTTCTTGATAGATAAGCTGCTGGCGAAACCCATATTCCCGCCCCGATAACCATTCCAATTATAATAAAGATCGCTATGGGTAAGTTAATGCCCCGTTTTAATTCTTTATCTTCAACCATAATTCTTTCACAAATTTGTCTAATTTTCTAATTGAATATTACTTTTTTATTAAATTTTAAATTACTTTATTTTTTGGTTAGAAAATATATAAATGTTTAATTTATATTTGAAAATATTAAAATTTGAGATTAGCATTTTAAAATTTACTTAGTTACCTTTAGTTCTAGCAATAATTATTTCTAATAAAATAGGGAAAGAAAAAAATTAATAATTTCCAAAGTGGTCTTTTTCAACTAATACCGTTTGTTTAATTTTTCTAACAGATTTTTTTTTCGTCTAAGTTTCTTTTTAAGCTCGTTAAGAGCGTCAGCGACCGCATAATCGTAAGGAGAAACCTTATTTTCAGTAGCTCCTTGAATTACTTCAAATGTTTTTTCTGTGATTTTTGATTTAATATATTCAAAAATCTCGTCTGCGTTTTTCGCAACTTTACTCACTAAAATTGCTAAAACCTCTCCAGCATTTGCCACAAAATCAGGAAATGCAATTATTCCTTTCTCTTTTAATATGTCTGTAATACCTTTCGCGTATGGGATATTTGCTGCGGGAACTAAGGCAAATGCGTTGATTTTATCTATATTTCTTTTATTTATTACATCCGGACGTGCTCCTGGTATGATAAAATCAGTGCGATACTCTGACGATAATTCAAAAAGGCGTTCTTTTGGAATTTTGATAAGGTTTTTGCTAACATAATGGCTAACTAAATCGTCTCCATACTCCAACTTTAACTTTAATAATTCTTCAATATTAAGGCCGTCTTCGTTAAAGATAGCACCATTAATAGTCGAAATTCCCGTTAGATTAAAGCCTAATTCGTTCAAACTCATAGCTAAAGCAGTTCCTACTTTACCAAAACCCTCTAACATTACATTTGGTTTTTTATCAGTATCAAGCTTTTTCTTAATCAATTTTTCTAAGTTATTATAGATTACTTCTAAACAATATACTACTCCATAACCCGTAAATAATTCTTCTACGGGAACCCCAAGTTTTACCATACCAATTTTTTTTGGCGCTAAGTGTGGCACGCCCATTACTTTAAACATTTTTAATAAATCATCGCCGTTGGTTCCCATATCTGGACCGGGGTAATAAACATCGTTTTTAATAAAGGGTTCTATTGATTTTGCAAAGCTTGTAAGTAAAATTTCTTTTTTTTCCTTGTCAAGAGGGTCGCCCCATATGCCTGCTTTTGCCCCTCCTAATTTCAGCCTATAAGTACAGAATTTAAGCGACATTGCCCGGGATAATCTAATCATCTCGTCAAGCGAAATATCTGGAGCAAGTCTTACTCCTCCAGCGGGGATTCCGTAAGAAGAATTGTCTATAACTAAAACTGCGTTTAAATCCGTTGAAGGGTTTTTTAGAATGATAATTTTTTCGGGTCCAATCTCGTCTAACAATGAGTAATCGCTAATACTAAAATCCATCTTATTATAATCCTCTATAATTTTTTAAAATAAGAAATAATTGATTAATAATTTGATTAGTTTACTTATATACTTTTAAATTAGCGTTAAATTAATTTACTTTCCTATTTTTTTAAAATTTTGTCAAATATTGAAGCCTAATTTGTAACCTTTTTTTATTATCACTAATTTTAGTCCTTATGGAAAATAAAAAGCCAACTTTGTTTGAAGTATATCCGAATTTAGAGGAAAAAGTTCCTTGGATCTCAATATTAACGGGAATACCTTCTAATGTTGATAAGTTAACAGAATTAGAAAATTACTTGAAATTAAACGATGGCGAAATATATATTAAGCGTGACGACAAAGATCATAAAATATATGGTGGCAACAAACTCAGAAAGTTTGAATTTATTTTTGGGGAGGTCCTAAAGAAAAAAAAGAAAGGTATAATAACTTTGGGAGGCATTGGCACAAATCATGGAGCTGCTTGTGCAATTGTAGCGAAAGAACTGGATTTAAAGTGTGAATTGTTTTTATCTCTTCAACCAGTGACTTGGCACGTTCAGCGTTCTCTCCTTTTATTCCATTATTTTAGGGCAAAATTACACTTTACCAAGAGTTTTGAGCTTGGAGTTCTTAAAAGCATATTTCACAGATTATTTCATCCAAAATATTATTTAATGTCAATAGGTGGAAGCCCTCTTTTTGGAATTGGAACGCCTTTAGGAACTATAGGTTTCATTAACGCGATTTTTGAGTTAAAAAAACAAATAGATGAAGGAGTTCTACCTGAACCAGATATTATTTTTGTAGCAGCAGGATCAACCGGAACATCAGCAGGTCTCACAGCCGGTTGTAAGCTCTTAGGATTAAAAACTAAAGTGTATCCTGTTAATGTTTCTAGGGATATTGTTGTTAACCCAAAAAACCTAATTAAAATCGCAAATAAATCCATTAAATATTTAAGAAAACGAGATATATCTATACCGGATGTCCAAGTTAATGAAGGGGATTTTAATATGATTAAGGGGTATTTGGGTTCTAATTACGGCGTGAAAACAGTTAAGGGGCAAAAAGCGGTAGATTTAGTTTACGAGTTAGAGGGGAAAAATCTAGGCTTCAAATTAGAAACGACTTATACGGGAAAGGCGATGGCAGCAATGTTAGATTTTTTTGAAAAAGAAGAAAATAAATCTAAGAAAGTTCTTTTCTGGAACACTTATAATTCAAACGATTTGGATAAATATCTTAGAGAGACTGAATTTGATTACGAAAAGTTACCAAAAAAATTTCATAAGTATTACGAGGAACAAGCTTTCCAATGTTGGCGCCTTGCAGATTGTCCCGAAGAAGTGCGAATTGAATGTCCTGCGTATCTAAACCACGAATATAGGTTCTGGAAAGTTGCTGAGTGCAAGCTTCCCGAGGAAAAGAAAATAGAAGTTCAAGAAAAAGTGAGAAAGATTATTGAGTTAGAAGACGCTTAATTAATTTTATTTAACTAAAGTTCATATTTTTCTATAAGTTGTTTTTGAAGGGTTGGGTGTTTTATATGTATTCTATTTTTACTTAATTAGTCTTTAACTCTTTGATATCAGAAATAATTCTTTTGAGTAATTCATATATTTTTTCAACATCAGAAATTTTTAATCTTTCGCTCGGAGAATGCAGAGCTTCCACTGTGGGGCCAAGAGCTACCATTTGAAGCCCTGAAATCCTAGTACTAATCATTCCAGTTTCTAATCCCCCATGAACAACGTTTGTTTTTACGGGTTTTTCCAGTAAAGTATCACATTGCTTTTTAACGTATTCTAAAAACTTAGATTCTAGATCTGGTAACCATTCTGGTAAAAC
>JAHQWH010000056.1 GCA_029856105.1 Promethearchaeia archaeon
TCTGAATTAAGCGATATGAAGTACTTTTGCGGTATATGTAGATTAATTAGATTTGATTTATTATCAAGAATTCTTACGGTTTCCAATTTTTCTTTTTACGGAAAAATTAGGGCAATAACAGATGGAGCTAGTTTGAGCGGCTCTAGCGTTTGTTCCGATTCAGTAGATTTAGATTCCATAGCACTTAATCACCTAATTTCTAAATTTCCTATTTTTACACCGATAATAGGTTTTGGAAGAGATAGTATTCAAAATCTAGCTTTTAAAATATCAGAAAAGTTTGATCCTATTGAGTATTGCCCATTTAAACCAAAAGATCAAGAATTTGATGCTGAGAAATTAAATGAAATATACGATAGTTTAAATCTTGATAAAATTCTTGAAGAAAGCGTTGAAAAAATTGTAGAAATTAAATTTTTTTAAATTACCAAAAACAATATGTCTTGAATTTTTGAACCTATTATTTTTCATTATGATTAAGCTTAAAAATAAATTAAATTTATTAAAATTGAATCAAATTTAGGATTGGATTTTATCTAATCCTTTAAATTTTCAGTTATTTAGTGTCAAAATATTATGGTTAAAGTTGATTTAAATTTATTGAACATATTTGTATTGAAGGTTAAAAAAAATTCTATTCAATACGAAGGAAACACCGTTGGTGATATTATAACTCAATTTCTTAAAGAACATAAAGACTTATTAGATGATAGCATCCTATCCAAAAATAAGAAGAAATTAAATCCACTAATGGTTATTTTACTCAACGGCAGAAACATCACTTACATGAAAAATTATAAAACGAAACTAAAAGAAGAAGACCAACTTTACATATCGTTCCCAATTTCGGGAGGATAATTTTCTAAATCAAATTTCTAATTTTTCCAATGAAAAAAGTAAGTATTTATTAGTTCCTTCTGCTATAAATATGTTGTAGAGTTACTTCCGACATTTTCGATAAAATCTCCAATGATCGATTATTATGAAAAAAATAAGCTTTTTAGGACTTGATAACGCTGGTAAGACCAGCATAATTACTGTAATTACCAAAAGATTCGGTTTCGAAGAAGAAATTTCGAAATTGATGCCTACAAGAAAAGTCGCACGCGATGCTTTCAAATTCTTAGGCGTTGAATTCATAAGAATGGATTTTGGGGGGCAATTACAATACAGAGAAGAATATTTGAAGAACCCCACTAAATACATTAGCGGAACCGATTTAATATTTTATGTCATAGATGCACAAGATTACGATCGTTATGTTGAGACGATAGATTACCTCGACAAAGTTTTACTCTTCCTAAAAGAAGAACAAGACTACCCTCCATTATGTATTCTTTTTCATAAATTCGATCCGCAACTTACTAAAGAAAAGGTAATAAATCAGAGAATTTTAACTATTAAACAAGCATTAACACGTTATTCAAATTCTTTTGATATATTTTTCTTTGAGACTTCAATATACGATATTAAATCAATAATGGATGCGTTTTCAAGCGGGTTGTCGTTATTATTTGAAAAAATGGAAATGGTATCTCAATTATTTGCTGAGATGAGTAAAAACTACAATTCAATTATGATCGCATTATTTGACGCTAAAGGGATCACAATTGGGGAGTATTATAAGCCGCATTTACATTTATTGGAAAAAATGCGGATTTATAATAAATATATAGATGCTCAAAAAAAAATAATAGCAGAAAACCGGACGCTATTAGAATTCTCAGACAAGTTTGAAAATGGCGAAAGATATTCTGGATTGGTTGAAGTATTAAAGTTTGGGAACTTAGACTTCTATTTACTATTCATTATTGAAGAGGACGAACAGAATATAGGAAATACGGTAGAAGTGTTAAATAAAATAGAATCCGCAAAAACACAAATGGAAAACATAATTCTCCAACTAATACAATAAAACAGAAAGGTCTATTTAATTTTAAAAGTCTTAATAAAAACTTCCATCTCTTTCTGAGTTGGAATTAACTGATTAGTAATTTTGTAAATTGCCGTATGGGTGCAAATTAATAAAATTAATTATATTCTTTACTATTTTTTGAACTAATTGCCAATAGAAATCGCTTTCGTAGTATAAATCTTGATTTAATTCTCCTACAACAACAATACCCTTATTCAATTTGTTTTTCACCCTAAAAAAAGAAATAGCAAACGCAGATGGAGGGACTTGAACCCCCGAACGCTTACGCGCACCGGCTTTTATGGTAATAGTGCGTTAAATTACTTTCGAAGCCGGCGTCTTACCACTAGGCTACATCTGCTTTAAATTATATGCTTTATTAGAATTAGTCCTAAAAAATATAAATTATTTTCTAATAACATTTATTTTGAATTGTATAAAAGTAAGTAAAGCAAATTAAAAGAATTAATAGCTGAAATAAGATAAATTAGAGATTAAGATTTAGGAACATAAATCTTTAATTTTAACGTAGGATCTAATAATTTTATTAAGCCTTCTTCTTCGTATTGTTTTAACAGCAGATTTACAGTCGATATTCTTAAATCATACTTTAGTGCTAAATCAGACGCTAAAATTGATTTCCGTTTCGAAAGTGATTTTCTAATTTCCTTTTCTATTGAATTAGGTATAAAAGCATCTCTTTCTACAATAATGATTTGTTTTGATCTTCCGTATTTTCTACGTAAATTTAAAGTTGCTTTTCTGACCACTAACTTTTCTTCCTTTTCAGACAATATTATCACCTTAAAAAATTGAAATGTCAAAAATTAAAGATAATTAAAATATTAAATATTTAAATTCTAATAAAATTTTTGATTTATAAACTGATTTAAGAAAGCTTTTTCCGAATCAAATAACGAAGCAAATTAGATAGGCATACTCAATTTGAGCGATGATTATTTTTTTAATATCAAACGAAAAAGACCAGAGGAATTATATGAGAACGCATTAGAATATTTTAAGAATGATACTCTTTCTAAATATGCCAAGTCTAAATCAATAATGCGTACACAAAGAAAAATTACGTTGAGGGCATTAGAAATAATGCAACTTAAAAAGAATCATAGCTTAATACTTGATGCTGGTTGTGGCCCTGGATTTGTGGCGATTTACCTGAATGAATTAGGGCACAAGACAATAGCACTTGACATCATTTCAGATTTTCTCAATTTTTACGATATTAAAAATTTAAACCCCATTCTTGCTGATATGTGTTATCCTCCATTTCAACCAAGCATTTTCGACGCAATAATTTCCATATCTGCTTTGCAATGGATCTACAAAGATTCAAATTTAGAAAAAAAGCGTTTAGATATAATTGGTCTTTTTAAATCGTTTTATAGTATTCTGAAGCCTAACGGGAAAGCAGTTTTTCAATTTTACCCTAAAAATAAAGCAATATTGGATAACATTGGAAATATTATTGTTGAGAATACAAAATTTAAGGGAAATTTCATTATTGATAACCCAAATAATCCAAAAAAAAGAAAAATCTTCTTAATCCTAAAAAAGGAGTAGCTTTAAAACATAGTTAAAATCTTTTGTATTTTTGATTTTCTTCCTTTTCTTAAACATAAGGTTATGAAAAACAAAATATTATATTTAAGTTGTTTTATAAATTTGTTAAAAATTGTTAAAAATTTAAAAAAAAAAAGATGAAAAAGCAACATGAAGTCAAGTAAAAATAGTTCAATAAAGGGATTAGGTCTAATAATAATAATGACGGTAATTCCTTTAATCTTTGTGGCACAACCGATTATATTTAACAACAACGAACAAAAATCTTTTGAGAACACTCAGTTTGAATCTATTTCATCGCTAAAATCTAGTTTACCCGCGTCTAATTACGAATGGTGGAACAAATCTTGGACATTTAGAATACCAATTGGATTAACTGCTGTAGGTAGTCAACAAAATGCGCCAGTAGAATTAAGCGTTAATTTTACAGAGTATTTTAACGATTTAAACGTGCAAAATCCTATTTTGAACGCCTCTTCAATAAGAGTTATTGAATATCAATCAATATCTAACTTTTATGAAGTCGAATGTCAATTTGATCCGTATCCTAGAAGCTATGATAATGCATCAAATGCAATTGGAGATATAATATGGGTATTGAATGGAACAACTAATCATGGGGTTACGAGAGATTTCTTTATTTACTTTAATAATGGATCTAGTTTAGAAGTTTTAGATCCTAATTACGACACCATTAGAATATGGCACGAAGGATTTGAAGATTTTCAAGCATCAGATCTTTTAAGACCAACGGATGGACAGGATAATTATCATCCTAATTCTTGGGAAATTTCAAATACAACTAAAGCAAGAGGAAATTCCGCACTAAAAATGTGGGGGAACTGTTGGAAAGCTTCAGCTACAGGTACAATTAACATTAACTCTGATACAAGGGTTACAGCAAAAATGAGATTCGACGATCCTACAATAATTAGAGAAATCTCAGGATTAGGATTCCGAGTAGGATACACAGCCATCCCAGCTTCCGCTAATAGTTATAACATTAGAGGAAACCAAGCATGGGGGTCTGCTGGTTCTTATAAATTCAGAAACCAATATTATGAAGATAATACTTTCTTTTGGTATACTTTTGAACTAGACTCAGAAATTTCACTAAATTCGTTTGATCATATATTTTATGAAGCTGATGATGATAGCTACTCTAATCTTGATCTATACTGGGATGATATCTCAATTTGGGCTAAACCAGTCCAAACAACACCTAATAATAGTCTTCAAGCGGAATTTGGAGCAATACAACCAATTTCATTTACATTAAAAGTAATATGTAAAGATGAAGAGGGAAATTCGGTTCAAAACGCACATATTTTCATTTCTGATGATGTAAGTCCAGCCTTAAACCAAGATAATTACACAGATGAAAATGGAGAGTGGATCTTTACTAACATCGCTCAAAATGGATTATATAACATCACAGTTAATTATACTCAAAATGGATTAAGTAGTCCTAAAACTGAAACAGTCTATTATTACGAAAATTTCCCTATTACAATCTTGAGTAGTTACCTAAATGCACATTTGAGCCTTACTACCCTAAATTTCAATGTTTCTGATAGAGACAGCGCTCCTATTGACTTTGGTTATGTTTTATTAAAAGAAGGAGCTGAAACGGTCGGCAAAGCAATTCTTAGTAATGATGGAACTGGTACAATTATTTGGATTAATAACACAACGTATGATTACGAAGTTTATTACGATTACGATTCATTACCAGATACTTCGAACTATAGATATTCAAGCTTGTTAATTGATAGTGGAGCGGTGGGAGCTGTACATGATTTCGATGTTTTAACAGAAATTTCAAAAATTACGTTTAACGTAACAGATGACACACCGGAAAAAATTCCTTTTACAAATGCTAAGCTGAGATTTCATAACCAAACCGATTATGATGATGAAAATCTAATAATTGCTAATGTTTCTGTAGATATAAATGGATTAGCCAAATTTGTTTCTTTTAGTGACAATTTTGGAGATTGGGGTAATTATTCAGTAGACATATACTTTGGAGGGGCTTTGCGGGATTTTCATGCAGATGGAGGTCCATTAGAATCTAATTATAATTTCACATTGACTACTGAAACTGAAGTTAGTATCGAAATTCCGTTAAACAAAAATATCTATAACTCAACTATAGAGATCATAGATATAACTTCAGAAGTAACATGGGGTGATAATGTAAATGTGCATTTTAATTTTACAAAACGAGATCCTTCCTTTCCAGCATCAACTAAAGTGGCTCCGGATGAATTATTTGTACAAATATATGATGAGGAACTTACGGTATATAGCCAAAAAGTTGGAATTTTATCGTCTGAAATTGCTGTCGGAGTCTTCAACTATACATTCAGTACAGAGACTTTTCATTTAATTGGAGGAAGTGTATATTATATCGAAATTACCGGCAACTATAAGAGCTACGTTTTTAATGCCAAACAACCTAGTCAGATTAAAATTACTTCGAAAACTACTGGAATAAAGTTCTACGATTACTCTTTAAATGAATTAACTAATAAAAGAATCTCAACAATATATCTTGAGCCTGTTAATATCACTGTTGATTACTACGATAACAACACTGATTTATCACTACCTGGGGCAGATCTATCTTATTCTTGGGATTATGGTGCAGGTGTCTTAAGCAGCGATCCCTTACACGCGGGAAAATATTATTTTGAGTTTGATTCGTCATTAGCTCCAAGTGATGCCGATTATGTGATTGATATTACAGCTTTTCTCCTAAACCATAGCATGATTGAAGAAACGCTGTTAATTAGTATTCTTGCGAGACCGACTTCCATTAATGGAACAACAACTCTTTTTCAAAGTTCACCAGATATTTACGTGTTAGACTTAGCAATCTATAGTTTTGTATATAGAGATGTATTAAGTGATTTGATAATCGGGGATTTAGATGTAGCAAGTTATAATTGGTATAAATTAGATGAAGAGGGAAATCCACTTTCAGGCCCAGGAAATGAAGGGGCGGGGAATTTGATGGAAGGACCGAGCAATATTTATACATTGGATTTTGATACTGAATTAAAGGAAGTAGGGGAATACACGATTTTTATAACACTCCAAAAAAATAAATACGAAGTACGGAATGCTTTCATATCTTTGAGTATCAAGTATAGACCTGTTGATGTAATTCTAGACGCAACCGGTCTGTCTCAGAACGGAAAGAGAATAGATGTTGTTCAAGGGACAACTATTGATTTTCAGGTTACGTTAACTGATCCATCTAATGCTGATCAATTACTCACAGGAGCAACTGTATTTCTTCGAATTGGGCATAATAACTACGCAATGAATGAGACTTCTAATGGAGTTTATGAATATAG
>JAHQWH010000057.1 GCA_029856105.1 Promethearchaeia archaeon
GTTGCGTCTGCGGCTGTTTTTTCGAGAAAACCGATAAGTTTATCTAGAGCATCGGCAGCCACTAAATCAGCGCCTTCTTTTTTCATCAATCGCCGAATTGGTGCTTTAGCAATATAACTATCAGATTTCTTTGCTGGGGCTTTTTTTGCCATGATTTATTCCTCCACAAATTTTTTTTAAATTGAACTTTTTAATTTAAATTTATAATTAATAATAACTACGATTTTCTATTATATAAATATTATGGTTCGGAATAATACTTTATGGAAATTTTATTAATTAGTTATTATGTATCTAAAATGTACTAAAAATTATTTGCCCGACAAAATACCATTATTAAAATAAATTTTTAAAATTTATTAAATTGGGAATAAATTTTTTTTGATTGTTTAATTTCACTAGAATATGATTTTAAAAAGGATTTCATGCAAAAGTTCGAAATCTTCTTTTTTTATTAAAGATTTAACATCAAGTAAATATTCGAAATCTTCATTTTTTATTAAATTAACATTTGAGTTTTAAACAATAGGATTTTTAGCTTAAAGTACCTTTTTATGCATGTCATCAAATATTTAGCATAATTAGATGTTTTAATAAACGTGTCAACTTTTTTTTGAAAAATTAAAATTAAATATTAGTTCTAAAATTAGTTATTTAATACGATAAAAAAAAAGAATTAGATTCCAATCTTGCCATTTAATCGTGATATTATAAAGCTTGAAGAATTTGAAATCGAACTCTCTCTACAATCGTTAGGGTTTACTAAAAACGATTCCAAAGTTTTACTAACTCTTGCCAAATATAAAATTTTAAGTCCAGCAGATATAGCAAAATTTTCTGGAGTCGATCGTGCTAGAGTATACGATAGTCTTAACCGGTTAATTGAAAAAGGTTTTATCCAAAAAGAACCGGTAAAGAGGGGTGCAAATTACCAAGTTATTCCTATTGAAAAAATTTTTAAAACTATTAGAGAAGGATACAAAAAGAAAATCGAAGATACATTGATACTAGAAAAAGCCATAAGTGAATTGGAAATCGATAAAGAAGAATCAGAACCCAGAGTGTGGGCAATAAATTCTCGAGATAAAATTAGAATAAAAATTAAGGAATTAATTAGTTCGTCAGAAAATCGGATTTATTTTATCATAACGCCTGATTTATTGATGGCAGAATTAGGAGGATACGAATGGATCTTAAAAGAATTATGGAATAAAAAATTTTCATCCGATATAGAAGTTGTAATTGCCTTGAAGTATTTTGAGGGTTTAAAAGAAGAAATTAAAAAACTACTAAAAATTTCTGTTAAAATACATTCAATTGAAGGCGATAATGTAATCCCTTTTGGTTTATTGATCGCGGATTATGGATTTCTAATGACTACCCTTGATCAAGTTAAAGAAGCTCCTGAATATACATCTGGAATATGGTTAGAAAACGGTAAAATAAGCCAAATTATTGGTTATGAACACTTATTTAAACACTTCATTAGTTCAGAAACGAAAGAAATTAAGCTAACTCCCTCAAAAGCTCCATACCAAATGTAAATAAAATTAATCAAGTTTATAAAAAAAAATAGAAGTTTAAAATTACGAATAAAAAGGACAAACTGAAATAAAAATAAGTTTAAATTTTAACGCGAATGTTAATCAAATACGATTTAAAATCATAGGGCTAAAAAAGTATGTCATATCGTGGTAAAGTGATTTTGTGTGGAGATCCTTCTGTTGGCAAGAGCAGCTTACTAGCTCGATATGTAGATGGTAAATTTACCGAAGAATCAGTTCCAACTCTCGGTGCAAATTTTTTAATTAAAGAGATTGATTTAAGCAAAGTAATTGATAAATTAAAATTAGAAAACATCGAATTGAAGAAGGATATTAAAGAAAAGGGCTTCAAACTATATTTTTGGGACATTGGGGGTCAACAGGATAAACTTTTTAGCAACGAATACTATTTTGTTCAAGCAGTCGGGGCTATGATTGTTTTCAATTTAAATGATTTATCATCATTCAAGGGTATAAACTTCTGGCTTTCTAAATTGAAGGAATTGAGCGGCGATGTACCGTACATAATAATAGGAAACAAATTAGACCTTGAAAGGAAGATTGACCAGTCTCTTATCGATGAAAGGGTAAATAAGCTTGGAGTAGAATATTTCGAGACTTCCGCTAAACTTAATGAAAATGTGGATGTGGCATTCGAAAGTTTATCCATTCAAATATTAAATAATTTAAAATAGTAACTTAAAAATCTTAATTTTGAAATATTTTATATTTTAACTATACCTAAATTTCATAATGAGTAGTATTCTTTTAATCCCTATCGCCCCTTTGTCAAGAACGAAATCTCGTCTTAGAGATTGTTTTTCAAAAGAATTACTCAAAGATTTGACTATTGCTATGTTTAAAGACTTGGCAAATAAAGTAGTTAACATTGATTGCTTTGACCAAAAAGTCGTTTATTGTAATAGCGGTGAAATATTAGACTTAGCAGAAGAATTTGAATTAGTTGGGATAAAGGAGCACTTCACAGAACCAAGAAAGTCGTTTGACGAAGTAATTAAAGATTTAAATAATATAGCCATTGATGAATTTAACGCTAAAGAAACGATTTTTACGTTTTTAGATGTTATATTAATATCAGAAAGAAATTTTATTGAAGTAAGTAATTTAATGAAAAAAAACCAACTGGTCGTATGTCCTGCTCTTCATTCGGCCGGTATTTCTATTTTTGGAAGAAAACCTCCCGATATTTTGCCTACGCATTTTTCAGATCCGAATGTTCCTTCTTTTGTTGCGTTACTAAAAGACGCCCAAGAAAGAAACTTGAAGATTACGATATACGACTCATTCAAATCAAGTTTTGATATCGATATTAAACAAGATTTAGTATTAGCCTACGAATACTTTAAAATCTTTAATTTAGTTGAAACGGAGACGTATAAGTTTCTAAATAATAATTTAAAATTAACTTTACAAAAAAGAAATAAAAGAAATAACCGAGATTTTAAAATTGTTAAAACCAATTAACAAAGTCGTTATTAGTTATCTAAAAAATTAAAATGAGAAAGTAATATTTAGTTTAACTTCTTCGTTTAAAATCTTTTTAACTGATTTTTGAAATTCTTCTCTTTCGTTCTTTAAAGCAGCTAAATATCTCAAGTAATCTTTGTTTTTTCTATCGAGATCGTTTTCCAAATGTTCTATTTTTATTGTATTTGTAGCAATTTTATTCTTGATATCTTCTCTATTAATTGCTAAACCTGCTTGGTCAATTTGTTTCTTTACTTCAATAAGTTTGTTATTTATATCTTTGATTTTATCGATATCACTTTGAATTTTTTTTTCGTCAAAGATTGCATTAATTTGGTTAATTGTTTTATCTTTTACTTCAGATTTAAGATTTAACTTATTTTCTTCTAATACATGACGTAATTGGACAAGTAAACTTGAAAATTTTGGTAGGTCCTTGCTTTCCTTAACTAGCGCATTAATTGGATTTTTTAAAAAATCTCTTAGAAAAAAAGTGTTAACGTTAGGGATATGAATAGTTTCTTTTTCTAATTCAAATTTTAACTTTTTTAAAGCTTTTTTAAAACCAAATTTGTTGTTTATTTCCATCCTCAACTTTGCTAAGTTATCTTCTTGTTTGTCTTGTTCTCTAAACAATTCGTTTTTTTCGACAATTGATAGCTCTTTGATTAAACTTTCTTGTTCTTTCTGTCTCTCTTCTAAATCCCTTTCAAACACATCTAAATCAGACTTGGCATTTTCGATGTTTTCTCTTAAAGAAAATATTTTTGGTAGTTTTTTAAGTAAATATTCTGCCTCCTTTAGATCAGTGTATTTTTTCCTTAGAAACTCATCCATACTTTTTTGTTTAGTACCTAATTTCCGCGTAATATAACTTAATTCTTTTATTTCTGGTTGTACTTTTTTCTGAAATTTTGGTATAGATTTTTTTGCTATGTAATTAATGCTTGTAAAGAGTTTCTTGATGGAGTTTAATAAACTGTTCATGTTGTCGTAAGAAATATCTTCTTCAGGTATTTCAACTTCATCAATTTCTTTTTTAATTCTGTCAGAAAAGAAATATAACGATTTAAGCGCTTTCTCATCTACATTTTCTTTTCCAGCTTCAATAAAATGATCTGTACAAACCTTTATTTCAATTAAGTTATCTCGAACATCAGCAATTTGCTTTTTAACAGCTTTTTTAACTTTATAGAATTGAGAATCAAGCTTTTCCTTATAAAAAACTTCGAATTCTTCTAATGAAATTTCGATCATTATTAATTTTTATAATTTTTTTTTTATGAGTTTAATAATTTTTTACCATTCATATATTTTTGAAGAACTTTCGGTATCGAAACAGAACGATCCTTGTTTTGATAATTTTCTAAAATACAACAAATTGTACGTTCGGTAGCGACCGCAGTGGAATTTAGGGTGTGTGCGATTTCTTTCTTTTGAGTAGAACCCACTTTTCCGACTCTTATTTTTAATTTTCTTGCTTGATAATCTAAACAATTACTGCACGAGACTAATTCTCGATATTTTCTCGAAGCAGGAAACCAAGCTTCAAGATCGTACTTTTTGGCGGCATTATCGTTTAATTCGCCAGAGGCGATATTAACAATTCGATAAGGGATTTTTAATTCTTTATAAATCTCTTCTGCGTTTGTAATTAATTCTTCAAAGATATTCCATGAATTATCAGGTTTACAAAAAACATATTGTTCCACCTTTTCAAATTGATGTACTCGAAATATTCCCAGAGTGTCTTTTCCATGTGAACCTGCTTCTCTCCTAAAACAAGACGATACTCCCACATATTTTAGTGGAAACATATTAGGATCAATGATCTCATTGTAATGATAAGCAGCTAAAGTCTGTTCTGATGTGGCGATCATAAAGAGATCTTCGTCTTGTATTTTATATAATTGTTCCTCAAAATCTGCCAATTCTGCAGCTGCTTTCATAATTTCGTGTTTTATAAAGAAGGGAGTCCATAAAGGGGTATAACCCTTGCTCATCAACTTATCTAAAGCAAATCTGATGAGAGCTAAATTAAGTAACACCATATCCCCTTTTAAATAATAAAACCTTGATCCTACCACTTCAGATGCCTTCTTTGTGTCTGCTCCATTAATTTCCTCAATTAGATCTACATGTGATAAAGGGATAAAATCAAATTTAGGCAAATCTCCAATAGTTCTTACTATTTCATTGCTCTCTTCCGTTTCACCAATAGGAACCGATTCGTGTAGATCGTTTCCAACATAATATCGAAATTTTTCTCTTTCATTGATAAATTCAATTTTCTTTTTTTCCAACTCGTCAATTTTTTCCTTAATTTGCTTTGATTCCTTTATCGCTTTCTCGGCTTTTATGTTATCGCTCGCTTTCTTGTAAATGCTAATCTTACTAGAAATTTCGTTTCTTTGTTTTCTTAAGTCTTGAATTTCTTGTAGGACGCTTTTCCACTTTTGATCGAATTCAAATACTCTTTCTGCATTAACAGGATTATTAAATCTCTTCTTCTCTGATTCAACGATTTTTTTAAAATTTCTTCTAAAATCTTCAATATCTCGCAAGTTTTAATCCCATTAAAATTTAAAATTTCTAATTTCTATTAATTTCTATAAATAATCATTAAATTAATTTATGAAAATTATAAGTATTTGTAAGAATAATCTAAAATTTCATTCATGCTGAACTCTTTCAGTTATTGTTGAGCGTAGAAAGGCAACTCTTATTTTTCTTTTGTCGTATCCAACTTTATCTATAATGTTCATGATTTTTATTCTCTTAGCTTTACCTTTTAAGCCTTCTTCTGCCATAAATTGCTTGGCAAAATCTTCTTTTTTCCCTTCCTCCACCATATTAGAAAATAATGAATTTATCATAAAAAAGTTAATGAGATTTGCATTTTGAATGTAAATTTACAGATCTAAATGGAATTATTGGTTGTTTAAAAAAATGCTTAAAAATATATTAATTCAAAAATTCCTAAACCAAAGGGACTTCTATAAAAATTTTAAGAAGTAAGTATAAACAACAACTATTTTCGGTGATGTTTCAACTAAAGGTGAATTAGATGTCTGATAAACAGACCATCGATAAATTAAGAATAGGAGTTTACGTTTGTAGATGAGGCGTTAATATAGGAGCTCACGTTGATTGCGATGCTGTAAGAGACTTTGTTGAGCCTTTACCTAATGTAGTCATAGCAAGAGTTAATAATTTCACTTGTAGCGATCCTGGGCAACAAATTATCAAGAACGATATATTAGAATTAGATTTAAATAGAGTAGTGGTCGCAGCATGTACTCCTAAGATTCACGAACCTACATATCGCGCTGTATTACAGGAAGCAGGGTTAAGTCCCTACTATTTTGAAATGGTAAATATCAGAGAACACTGCTCCTTTGTTCATCAAGACGATAAAGATATAGCGACAGAAAAAGCAAAAAGGTTAACGTTAGCAGGAATAAATCGAGCTCGAGAATTAGAAGCCGTTCCACGAAAAGTAATACCAGTAACTAAAGCAGCTTTAGTAATTGGTGCTGGAATTGCGGGGATGAATGCCGCATTAGATTTAGCCGGTCAAGGAATATCTGTTTATTTAGTCGAAAAAGAGCCAACCATAGGCGGAAAAATGGCACAGCTCGATAGAATTTTCCCTACTGACGATTGTGGAATATGAGTTTTGGCCCCAATAATGGTAAATGCTTCGAAACACCCCAATATAACTTTACTGACCTATAGCGATGTTATAGAGTTTAGTGGCATAACTGGAAATTTCAAGTTTAAAATCAGAAAAAATCC
>JAHQWH010000058.1 GCA_029856105.1 Promethearchaeia archaeon
ATATGTGCAACAAGATTTTCTCAATATATCAAATTTAAAACAAAATTAACGTTCTAAACCCCAACGATCTCCACAAAAATAGATGGAAAGATAAAATAAAAATTTTTTTAAAATTTCAATTTCCATTCCAACCAGCTAACCTAGCAAATAGGTACCACGCAGCGTAAGCTTTTAAATTTCCATTTAAAGGTTGAGTGTGAGCAGGCGAACATTGATACCACTCTCCTCCATTAGGTTCTGTATTGGCAAAATCGGTCGGACTTGTCATCTCAACGTGTGTATTTTGCCACTCAGTTGCCCAATTACCTCCAGTATAAGAACAATCATCATTAATATTCTTATCTCCAAAATAATTATCGTCAGGGTCGTATTTCTCAATATCTGCAAAATCGTATAGACTTCTATTGTATTGAGTGCAATGATCTCGAATTTCTTGGTTCTGGTCGTAAGTTGTTCCACCATCGCCGTCGCCGTTAACATGCCCAGTCATAAACACAAAAGTAACTTTTGTTTCATTAGTTCTACCTTTAGAACCCCCTGACGCATACGCAGAAATTAAGGCTTCCATATTGGAAAGATACGTAGAAATTGGATGTCCATTTATCTGACACCAAGACCAAATAACTACACTTGTACCTGGATTAGCAGGATTGTCCAAATATTCTTCTGTAGCTTGTCGCCATGCGTTATCGTTTGGATTTCCAAGATCATTTGCGGTAGTAGTGGTTAATGATCCTCCAAAACCACCGCTAAAATCGTAAAACTCAAGTTTAGCGTCATTACTGCCCCCATCTGAACCATAACTATAGAAATCACCACGAGCCATGAACGCTTCCATGTTAGCCATACCTCCTGATGTTAATTGACTCCCATGAGACGTGTGTCCATAGGCAATGTTAAGCGTCTTTTTTGCCTCCAATATCCATTCATCTGGAATACTTTTTAAATCTTCTAAATGAGCGCAAGTATGATTAATTATTATAGGACCAGATGATGAAGGAGGTTGGATATCGTCATTACCGTTAAAGAAATTTCCTAAGAATAATATATACGCTATAATGCTACTTCCGAATAAAATACCTATTATAATGAGACCTATATATGTTTTCTTCAATTCTCAACAACTTGATATAATCTAAAATGAAAATTTTATATTAGTAAACATGAAAAACCGCATATTTAAACTTAAACGAATTTAAGCGATAAAAAGAATATAATGAAGAAATTTTATTTTATAAAGAAATAATAATAGAGAGAACTTTAGTTAAACTTAGTAAATGTTTATTAGAATTTTAATATGGGCTTAAAGGAAGTCTATAATCTCTTTTTTTACCAAACCAATTACCAATAAAACCACCAATAGTGAAGAGCCCTATTATAATACCCAATTGTAACCAAGAACCAAAAGGTTTGAAACTCATTATAAATGTACTAAAATTAGTTATTCCACAAATTAAAGCATATAATATGACTAATCCAAATCCGATTGGAGTGATTCCAAAAATAATGTAGACCAATTTATTAACTTTTATTGATGGTCTTACGCGGATATAATAGGCACCACCCAAAACTAATGAAAATATAATTTCATAAATAATAATGCGTACAAATTCTCCATGTAAGAAAAAATAAGTAAAAACTCCCGAACCGACCATCGAAATAGAGGTCAATATCCATAAAGGCTTCCACCATTTAGGTTTTGAAGGTTTTTGACCATTTTCGTTTGGTAAAATTTCATCATTTTTTTTATTCATTTTTGTCAATTAAGAATAATGTTTATTAGTCTTTTAAATAAAATGGCTTCTTCTCCAATATTGGAGATTCACATATTGATTTAGGCAATTTCTATCTATTAATCTTAAAGTAGTCTCTGCCTTCAACTAGGAAATTTTCATTAAAAAATCTATTATTTGCCCAAATTGAAAATCATAAGCTCCTGGCTCTACCAGATCGCCAATTCGGTAAAAATAGACGCTTAAAACTGGTTCGGCGGTTGTGATGAAATTCCTACATGAGTAGTATTTAAAGAATGTTGGTTTTCGATAATTTTACCTTGCATTATTGGTCTAAAAAGCGCAAAAACAATGTTTTGGGCGATCCTTGATCAATTTCAATCCAAACTTTTAAATTTAATTCAAAATTCAAAAAATTAATAAAAATAAGGTAAAGTGATACAAAATTTCGTTTGATGATATTAGTAAAAAATTAGCAAAATTGATGGAAGAAATCGAAGAAATTGAATTGCAAGATGTAGAATTATTTGCAGAATACTTAGAGTTTCAGATGCTCCCGGGAATAGTCTCAGCTGCAGCTCAGGCAGTCCTACCGGGAATTGGAAAGGCGGAATGGACACCAACAAAATTTTCTCTTGATCTAGAATTTCCCGGACAGATTGAAACGGTCGAATTTATACGCTCTAACGGAAAGAAAGCAACTATAGGCGGAGAAAAGGTTCCACCATTTTACAATTTTCTTGGTTTAGATAAAAGAAACCCACACCCTCCTTTAGTTACGTACGATGTATTCGACATGGGCTCCAAAATGATGTTACCTAAACCGATTAAACAAGAATACGGAGAAGTTTTAGGAGATCCCGCCGAATGGGCAAAATTTGCCGTTGATAAATTCGGCGCTGAAAGCATTACTTTCCACTCGTTAGAAATCGATCCAGGTATGGGAGACGCACCAGTTTCACAATCTGTAAAATACTTAGAAGATATACTACAAGCTGTTGATGTTCCAGTCATAATTGGTTGTTCAGGAAATAAAGAAAAAGATGTTGAGTTATTTAAAGCTACTGCCGCTGTGGCAGAAAGCGAAGTCTTAATGCTTTCAGCAGCAGATAAGGCGACCTGGGAAGATGTAATTCCCTTAGCAGTTAAATACGACCACAATTGTTTGCTCTGGACGAGCTTAGACTTAAACAATCAGATTAAGATGAATAAAGACGCTTTAGAACTAGGGTTGCCAAAAAATCGAATAGTTATGGACCCAACATGTGCCACCTTAGGCTACGGAATGGAATATTCGTTTAGCATTTATCAGAGAATGCGTATAGCCGGATTATTAGGGGAAACTGATTTAGCTTACCCAATTAGCGGAGGTACAACAAACGCATGGGGCGCTCGTGAAGCTTGGATGAGCGAGAAACGAATGCCTCAATGGGGTCTAAGAAAATACAGAGGTCCTATTTGGGAAATCATCAATGCTCTATCTCTGACTCTTGTAGGGTTAGATCTTGCCATGTGTTTTCATCCGGTTGCGGCTAAACATGTGAAAGATATAACTAAACAGTTTTTCGCAGATATTCCTGAACATTTAGAGTCAAAGGGCTATTACGATTGGGTGTCGGCAAGAATAAAACGCTAAAGAATATTTTTTTTTATTATTTTTTTTTATTAACTTTTTCAATTCTGTGGAAAATAACATTTTTTAATTAACAACTCTCATAAGAATCGTGGAGTCTGCTTCTTATATTCTAGATAGATTTCACCGTATTGGTCCTCTAACCAGCTCTCCTCCGCCCATGGAGTAATAATAAAAACAAAACTAAGTAAAACATGAATTATGAGTACATACAAAGAATTGGCAAGGATAATAATGCCCAAGAAAAGAATAATATCACCTAAATATTGTGGATTTCTCGTATAACGATAAGGTCCTAGGGTTATAAATTGCTTTTTTATTCCCGAAGTATTCTTAGTACCAAGTGTTGAAATACCACATGAGACTAACAAACTACCCAAAATTATCAATGGTATAGCAATAAGAAACCGAAATGGGTTTGAGAAAATCCAACTATTCCAGTCTACAAAAACAAGAATGAAATTTAAGGAAAATATAATATAAAAAAGTAACCAAGTTATGAAATATTGCCAAGACGCTTTTTTGGGAGATGGCCATATCCTTCTTTTAGGGAAAGATACTGACCATGTAATTCCGATTAGAAGTATGTATAAACAAACTAAATCTACTAAAAAAAGTTCAAACTTAATGCTTTCAAGTAGGTTAATCATATATTTAACCTCCTAATAATTTCATTCTTAACCTTGAAATATTAATAATTCTATATTTCATCATTTTGATTAATAATCATAAATTTGAATTTTTTACTATAAATAAAGAAAAATATCATTTAATACTTTTTACGATTTCTCTATGGATGATCGATTATTTAGATTATTTGAATAAACATGAGACTCTAAGAAGAAAGAAATGATGGACGGGTACGCTCAGCGCGTGCAAAATACTTAAATTAGTTAGCGAGGAATAAGTTTATAAAATTGAAGCTTGAAGGCGATAAGACCAAGTCTTAAGATTGTTTATTTTGAATATATTTAATCCTAAATATCGCAAGTGCAATGCCATGAACGCCCCCGATTATACCTACTACAACTAATAATTGGTTATCATATAAATTTAAGAGATAACTAATTATGATTATTAATGAACATACGATAACTGCACTCATAATTATTAGCCATTGTATCAATTTATTCCTTTCCATTTTAATACCATCTTACTATTTCAATTTTTTTAATGATATAGCTAATGTATTTATAATGTATTAAATAATTTTGCATAACTACATCTACCTTTAATTTCTGGTGATGTTTTATTAGCAAACAATTAGTTAAAAATTATTAAATATCATATTATTAATTATTAAAGAAAAAATAGGTTTTTTATGCCTTCTCAATTTTTATGTAATAATCTTCTCCTTCGATCTTAAACTCCAAAACTGTATTGCCATAAGATTCTACATATCGCTTTATATTCTCGCCCGATTCACCAAAATCTCCAGAAACTTCCAAAATCTCTCCGCTTTGCATTTCGTTTAATTTTTTTTTAGTCCTGACAACAGGTAATGGACAGACCAACCCGTCTAATTTTAGCTTATAATTGTTGCTCATTTCTATAATTCACCATTTAGTTTTAACTGAACAAAACGTTATCTGCTTCCACGCACATATCAACGAACCCTTTCATTGATGTTTTTGATATCCCGGTCATTAATTCTTCGTCATGTAAACCCCTTGCTTTCATACACACTCCACACGCTAACACTTTAGCCCCCTCTTCAATAACATCAGCCATCCATTTCCCGACATTATCATAGGTGGATGGGTTTTGGTTTTTCATGCCCACAAAGATACCATCTTCGACTAAAAAGATGTTGATTTTATGTTCTTCTAATAAAGAGGTATAGGCAAATCGTAACATGGTATAGGGTCTTTCAGATGTATAGGCACCACTTCCAATTACAATCGTAAAAGTTTTTTTCTTTTCTGTCAATTATGTTAAACCTTTTTAATTATGTTAAGATGATTTATTATTGTGTAGGAAATTAAAAAAGATTTATTAATCTTTTCGTAATGATTTATTCATAATTTCGATAAATCAAATAATTATAACGAAGTTTTATATAATAGCCACATCAAGAAAAGTGTGAGGTAATTAGATAAAATTCCATAAACATTAGATATTTAAAAAAAAGAAGGATTCTTAATTAATTCATTTAGAAACACGTTCTTTTAATTCTACACTATAGACTAAGTCTTTATTCATATCTAGCTTAATCAATGTTTTTTCTACGAGCGTTCTGATGCGGGGTTTATAATATTCAAGAATCATCACGCCAGGGAAAGCTGAACCTGCTGCAATAAGAGGGCTTATTATTTGTATAATTACCGCCATTTCGAATTTACCTCTTTGTATTACAGGGGTTACCCAAAAAATAATCATTATAATTAAATTGTATGTAAACCCAATCCCGGCGTATCCTTTAATTACTTTATATAATGGACTACTTGCTAAATTAACGGCTTCAAATTGAACACCTTTAATTTTTTTAGTTGTTACAAGACCAGAATCCATCATAACCCAAATAGGAATAACGATTAGAGCGCAAGGGATTGTTATGATCCAAGCTAATTGCCACAATGTTTCAACGTCAGGTAACGAATATATCATTGATGGGTTTACGCTTCTCATAAATTCGACAATATTTTCTTGTCCTGCTAGTGTAAAGCAAATATTACCAACAAAAAATCCCAAAATGATCGATCTTATCCAAATTTTACGGAATAATAAAGATCCGCTTATCTTTTCCATATCTACAAGTCCTACTTTATGTTTTTTACTAAGTACTTTAACATATCTCTTTATAAAAATTGACGAAACAAAGAATATTGAAATTAATCCTGCAATTGTACCACATACACCTGCCATTACTATCGCAAAAATCCATTCAATTTGAATGTTTCCAGGAGTAATAAAATTCCCTTCTGGGTTTGGTATGGGGTCTCGGTCTGGCATAAAAGAAAAAGCTACGATCGAAAGAATAATCAACAAAGCATAAAGGATTATGAAGAATAGATAGACCTTCCGAGTATTACCATTCATAGTTCATTAATCGATTTTATATATTTAAAATTAATCTTTCCCATTGATCTTAAACTCTAGTAGAAAGATTTTTTCGCATTAATTTATTTATTATTTCGATAAATTATTTAATATTGTAAAGGTGATTTATTTAATATGAAAATTGAATATCTAAGAAACTTCGTTAAACTAACTAAATATAAAAGTTTCTCAGCATTAGTAAAAGACATTCCAATTTCTCAAAGTACGTTATCTCATCAAATTTCACTATTAGAAAAAAAATTTGGAGTCGTTTTAATAGATAGGACGACCAAGAAGTTTGAATTAACTGAAGCTGGAAGAGTTTTATTAGATTACTCACAAAAGATTGTAAAGCTATACGATTCTTGTGAAGAGGAATTAACAAAATACAGTAAAC
>JAHQWH010000060.1 GCA_029856105.1 Promethearchaeia archaeon
TTTTAGGTTTTGTTGTAGCTTTAGGTTTTGTCGTTGCTTTAGGTTTTTTTGTTGTTGTTTTGATTTTTGGCGATTCTTTAATTTCTTCTCGAATTTGATTAATATCAAGATTTTTAGCCTTAAGTAGTAATACATCAAGATTTACAGCTGCAGAATGGTCAGTATGCATAGGATCTATACCGTCATCACCATATCTAAACTGAATAATATTTTTGTCACTATTTCTTACTGTCCCGTCGTTTTCAATTATCATATCTTGTAAAGCGTTTACAAGCCTTCTTTGCATATATCCACTCGTGGATGTGCGAACTGCCGTATCTACAAGGCCTTCTCTCCCACCCATCGCATGAAAGAAGAATTCCGCAGGTTTTAACCCTTTTCGGTAAGATGATTCGACAAAACCACGAGCTCGGGGACTTAAATCATTTACTTTGAAATGAGGAAGTGCCCTTGAAATATATCCTCGATTAATTCGTTCACCTCTAATCGCTTGTTGACCTACAACGGCAGACATTTGGCCTAAATTTAATATATTCCCTCTCGCGCCTGACTTTGTCATAATTACAGAATGAGCCTCATCTCCGATATAGTCGGATGCTGTTTCTTCAGCCATTTTACGCGCTTCTGCAAGTATTTGTCGAATTCTAAGTTCTAGAGTTTCGCGCATTGAGCGTCCAGGAGCCCTTCTTAAAACGGTGGTGTCATTTTCGAATAGGGCTTTTATTAATTTTAGTGATTCGTCGTTAGCGTCTTTTAATATTTGTTGAATTTTTTCGTAAGCTTTTCCATGAACATATACTTCATCTAAGCCCATTGTCATACCATTTTGTCGGATAACATACAATAACATTTTTGTAGCGCTATCTAAAAATTCTCTTCCACGAGCGTTTCCGTGGTCTTTAATTATTCTTTGTAAAATGCTATTAGATTGCATAGCTCCAAATGAATTCTCGTCAATTGTTCCAGCTAATAATATACCGTTTTTAATTACGACATATGCGTCGAACGGACAGTCCTCTTTTTCGCATACATCGCATTTTTTGCAAAATTTTGATTTGACTCTTATATTCAAATCGTCAGGAAACAAAGTGCTAAAAATCTGCTTTCCGGAGTAGAGCGGTTCGGGGTCCGTTTTTATGGGAATTAAATCTTCTAAATTAAATTCGGGTCTATTTTTAAAAATATCTCCCAAATAGAATAACTTTAAAGCATCCTTTTTGTTATAAAGTGAATCTAAACTGGTAAACTGAAAAACTGAAGAAATAAAATCTTGAATTCCTCCAAGAATAGGTCCGCCAAAACGTGGAGATAAAATATGCTCTTGAACTTTGAGTAATAATTCAGCTTCCGTTCGAGCCTCTTCACTTTGGGGAACATGCAAATTCATTTCGTCGCCATCAAAATCAGCATTATAAGGTGGACAAACTGTTAGATTCAATCGGAATGTTCTACCTGCCATGATTTTTACTTCATGAGCCATAATAGACATTCTATGAAGGGAAGGTTGCCGATTAAATAATACCAGATCGCCGTCTGCTAAATGACGCTCAACAGTAAATCCAGGAGCAAGCATTTCAGCAATAATTTCTCGATTTTTAACATAACGTAGGTCTACTCTTCTACGATCGGTTCTAATTATATAATTAGCCCCCGGATGGTCGAATGGTCCCTTTAATACCAATTGTTTCATTTCTTCTATATTCCAATCGTTAACATTAGTTGGAATAGTTAGGATTTTCGCAATGGCAAGCGGTACACCCACTTCGTTAATACTGATATAAGGAGATGGTGATATTACTGATCGCGCGGAAAAATCAACTCTTTTCCCGCTAAGGTTACTTCTAAATCGCCCTTCCTTTCCTTTTAATCTTTGGGTAAGTGTCCTCAATGCCCTCCCAGAGCGATGTCTTGCTGGAGGAATTCCTGACACTTGGTTATCCAAATAAGTAGTTATGTGATATTGGAGCAATTCCCATAAATCCTCAACAATTAAGTGAGGGGCACCTGCGTCAATATTTTCTCTTAATCTTTGATTAATACGAATAACATCAACTAATTTATGAGTTAAATCATCTTCAGATCTGATTCCACTATCTAATGTAATTGAAGGTCTCGCACAAACAGGAGGAATCGACAATACTGTAAATATAACCCATTCAAGTCTTGCGTTTTCAGGAGATACTCCTAAGATCCTAAGGTCGTTATCAGTCATCTTTTTAAGGCGTTCTAAAATTTCAATAGGAGTTATTCTATGAGATCCTTTATTTTCCTCCTCTTCGTAATAAGTTGTAGGTTTTTCGATAACTATCTTCTTCTTTTTAGCGCCACAATAAGGACAAATTTTACTCTTTCGCGCAAGTTTGAATACAATCTTAGTTTGTTCTTCATCCGCTATAGAGTGTATCTTTCTGTATTTTATTTGTTCTTCTCTAAAACCTTCCATTTCTTCTTCTGTTAGCATTAACCTCGAACATTCTGGACAGATGCTTCTTAAAACTTTCAATACTCTTTTCGCATATCCGACATGGATTACGGGACGAGCGAGTTCTATATGACCAAAGTGCCCCATGCAGTTACTCACGAGGTTACCACAAGTCTGACATCTCTGTCCGGGCTCGATAGTTCCTAAGCGTTGGTCCATAAGCCCAGAAGGAATAGGGAGTCCATCTTCGTCATAAGTATCGGCTGTTATTATTCTAGCAGCAGACATTTTTCTAATCTCATCGGGGCTCAACAGCCCGAATTTGATTTTATCAATTAATTTAGTTCTACTTAACGAGTAGCTCATAAACCCAAATCACCATTAGATTTTAGATTAACAAAATAATACAATAAAGAATAAGTTGACAAGTTCTGCACTATAAAGAATTTAAGCATGCAAATATTAAAAAATTTTCGGATTAGGCATTTTTTTATCTTTTCTTTTATTAATTTATATCAAAGAGTTTAATTTATGGATATTTTTAATTAATTACTGATGGAGATAAAGAATTACTTTAAAAGTAAATTAGTGCTTTTCATTGTTCAAATCTTAATTTTAAGTTTATTAATGTCAATATTTCAATATAACTCTCAAATCGAGTTTGTTAGCTCTATTTCAGAGGAAAGAAAGTTGATAATCCAACTTCTTTCGAATTATATTATGTATAACAACAGCTTTGGTTTTATCTACGTATACTTTACTTGGATTTTAGTATCACTAATACCAATTTTTATTTTTAGCGATTTCAAGAAAGTTTATTCTATGAATTTGCTCACATTCTTTTTTCCTAACTTCTTCTTTTATGTATTTTATTACCGGTACTCAGAAACATATTTTAATGCTCTTTTTCCTTCACTTATTATAAAAACAATCATTTTGGGTATTACGATCGTAATTATTTCGATAGGGCTATCGTTAATCTTAAAATTTATTAAACGTTTTAGAAAAGAGACTAAAGAAGAAAACTTAAAGCAGATCGAACTTCAAAGTAAAATAACGTGTCAGAATTGTGGAACGGAATTTAATTCGGTTCCAAAATACTGCTATAATTGTAATAATCTTTTAACAAACGAGTTAGGGGAACATATTGGAAATAAAAAGTAACAAAAATTCTTTAGAACTATTATTTAAACCAAAAAGTGTATTAATTTTTGAAGCGAAACCAAAAATTGCTTTCTTTATTGAAGGTTTTATTAGACAAGGATTTGATTTAGAAAAACTTTACTTAATTTCAGCCAAAGAAGATAAAATATTAGGAATAAAATGTTATAAATCTATAGAAGATGTTCCAGCCGATACGATAGATTTACTGATTTTATCCATTAGAAGAGAGATTGTAGTTCAAAAATTAAAAGATGTTATGTCTGAAAAGAAAATAAATTTTATTCATATTTTTACTGCTGGAACGGCAGAATCTGACGAAGCAGGAATTAAAATTGAACGGGATTTAAAAGAAGTTTTAATGGAGTATCCAGGAACCCGAAGCATAGGACCAAATTGTATGGGGTTGTATTGCCCACGCGGAAAAGTAGCGTATTACTCCTCTTTTCCGGTTGAAAGCGGGAATATAAGCTTAATCTTCCAATCGGGAGATTTGCATTCCAAAATGGTTAAATTTAGTTCTCGAAGGTACAACCTAAGATTTTCAAAAGGAGTAAGTATAGGTAATTGCATTGATATACAAGTTTCTGAACTTCTACAATATTTCAACGACGACGACGAGACTGATTTGATTTGTGTTTACTTCGAAGGTTTATCCACTTTGCACGAAAATGAAGGTAAAAGGTTACTAAAAGCGTTCAAAGATACAAAAAAACCGATACTTTTTATGCGAGGAGGCAGAACTGAACGAGGCCAGACAGCAGTTTTAACTCATACCGGCTCAATGGCGTCTAAACGTAAGGTTTGGGACGCAATTTTTAACCAAACGACGATTATTGAAATACCACCATCATTAGACGAGTTGATTGATTACGCTTACCTTTTTTCAAATTATATAAAAAAGTTTAAAAAATTAAGTAAAAAAGTTATCTATCCATCAGGTAAACGGGCTTTAGTTGTTCTATGGTCTGGAGGATTTGGAATATTAGCAACCGATAACTTAACAGAATTAGGCTTAGAATTACCATTGTTCAAAGGGAAAAAATTAGAAAAACTGAAAAAAATTTACCCTATCAAAATCGGTAGTTTATCTAATCCTTTTGATATGCCATGGGTTACTGCGGACAAAGTGTTTCTAGAGGTGTGCAAAGTAGCGATAGGTGATGATATCGATTTAGTTATAGTAGAAACCGACGCTTGGAGGGATTTAAACGATGCTAGGTTTAAGGGTTACTACAACAATTTACTTGGTATAAAGACATATACTGAATCCTTAGAAAAAGTTTTTATCATTATTCTTCATCAATATCCAAGCGAGACTCGAGCAATTTTCCACGATAAGCTAGTTGAAGATGGATTTTTAGTGTATCCCTCAATAGAAAGTGCTGCAAAATCTTTCCTTAATTTATATAAATATGGTCAGAAGAGAGAAGAGTTGTTTGGCAAATTAAATTAATGTTCAAGGTAAATAAAGCTTAAAATAATGCTAAAAAGTTTTAGTTTAGTTTTAAAAAAAAATTTTAGAGAATGTGCCATTTTATGATAGGAGAATTACTAGCAATTTTGGCAGTCCTAACTTTTGTAGGATCAAATGTGCTTTATCGAAAGATAGAGCATTATGCAAGCCCTACATTTATTAATTTCTTTCGTACTGCTCTAGGCACTTTAACATTTTTCTTTGTTGCTGTTGTTTTAGGAATCCTTCCTTATCTTTTTTTACTCCCATGGGAATTGTGGGTAATTTTATTCGTTAGTTTTCTTTTTGGTCAGGTAATCGGTGATACTGCTTATTTTATAGCGCAAAAAGAGCTTGGTACGACGATTGCTTTAGCAGTTTCCATGACTTTTCCTCTTTTTACTTTTATTCTATCGTTAATTTTTCTGAATCGCCCTTTTGAAATAAAGATGATTCTATCGCTAATTTTCATTGGAGTGGGGATAATAATTATTGGAAAATATAAAATCAAAGCTGAAAGTAATAATTCATTAAAAACAAATTCAGAAAATTTCCTATGGAAAAAAAAATTTCATGAGATAATAGCGCATACATCTATAAAAGCTATTGGTTATAGCTTAACCGCATCCCTCGGATGGGCCGCTGGTTTAGTTATTCTTGACTATGCAACAAACCAGATTGACCTTATTTTAAATGTTGAAGGAGTTAGTTCAATTATTAGTAATGTAATTCGTTTTCCATTTGCTTTAATGATTTTAATATTAATGGTATGGAGAGAAAATAATGCTGCTGATCGTAATCAAACTTTATCTTCTCTAAAAAAACCCTCTCAGACATGGTTAATTTTGCTTTTAGCGTCAATTATTGGCACCTCTTTAGGAGCTTATTTATATACTGAAGCTACTCGCACTGTTGGTGCCATTGTTATGTCATTATTAGCTAGTACAAGCCCATTACTTTCACTTCCTCTAACTTACTGGGTGAATAAGGAGAAAATATCAATCCAAAGTTTTTTAGGAATAATATTGACGATTATTGGTATAATCTTAATAATATTTTAGTTAAGATTAATTTCTAAACAATCCAAAAATTATTTTGAAAATATCTTTAAAGAATTTTATCGTATCTAAAATTATTAGTATCCATGATTAGTTTTATCATCTCTACAAACATTTCTTTAATGTTAATATTATCTTTCGCTGATGTCTTAAAAAATTGTACTTTTTTGTGTTTCTTCCTAAAATTCTCTATTACTAACTCATCTACTTTTTCAAGGCTACCAGCTAAATCGCTTTTACAACCAATTAATAATTTCGGAGTGTCTTTTTGTTTTTGCTTAATTAGATGCTCGTACCACCAATCTAAGCCAAGTAAAGTGTTATTAAGGTTGAATAGGCTAAATAACATAAAAATACCGTTTGCTCCATTTATATAATAACTAAACATTTTTTTAAACTGTTCTTGGCCGCCAAAATCCCATATACTCAATCGAACATAAGTTTTATCGCCATCTACAACAATAGGGATGTCATAAGTATAAAAATCAATTCCTATAGTGAGCCTTGTGTTCGCATCGAATGTATCAAAGCATAGTCTTCTTGCTATACACGTCTTTCCCACACCACCTTGACCCAGCAGACATATTTTAAAGATATAATAAGGCTGG
>JAHQWH010000061.1 GCA_029856105.1 Promethearchaeia archaeon
TCGCATTTGAGATTGCTGAAAAGTACAGAACTGGAGGGAGGGATTCCTTAATTGCAGCAAGCTTATTAGAAAATAAGATTCAAGAGATTTATTCTCATGATTCAGATTTTAATAAAATTTTGCTTATTAAACGGGTAGATCCAATATAATCTCTTGGTACCGCTTTTATGTTGTTCTCGTATCTCGGTATGTACCTTGTTCAATATTTCCTAAAATCAGCGCTTATCGTTCAGCTCGTCTGATTTAAAGGGGATAACTATATTAATCAAGAGTAATTGCAGTTTCGCCAAATTTCTTTTTTAATTGTTCTATTTCATTTTTTGCAATTTTTTCTATGTCAAGAGAGATTTCTTCTAAGTTTTTTGGATTAAAATCAAGAAGTTCAGTAGTAGTTGTAAGTTGATTTTTGCCTATGCGTAGATAATTAAGATTTTTGAGACCACCCAAAGCGTTTAATTTTATTTTGTCAATGTTATTGTTGCTAAGAAATAAATGAGTTAATCTTTCTAAATTTTTAATCCCATCTACTTCTGAGATTTGTTTTTGACTCATATCTAAAAATTCTGGGTCGTGAATCTCCATTCCGAGTAACTTTAATAAGTAAAAAGAACATAAATAACCATAATAAAAAAGACAAATTTTACCAAACAATTCATGAAAGAATTCAAGGTCAACGAGTTCCTCACACTGAAGTTAGAAGAGGATACAACCAATATTTATGTGAGTGGTGAACTTTTTAATCAGTGTAAGTATCTCATGTTAAACATTCCCATTGAGAATACCGAGAAATTCGATGAAATTGAATCCATTGACGAAGCTGCTGATATTTTAGGTTGGACATATGACGGGCAAGTGGGGGTTGAATATGATATTGACTCCGAAACCGAGTTTTGGGGGCACTGTTCGATCTTACAAGCGTGGTTCGAACACGAATACGATACAAGGCTTTTGCATAGCAATTTGGCATTCCCGTTGCTAAAAAAGCTTGCTGGAGTTGGAGATCCCGTTGCTAAAAAAGTGTTTAAAGAGGAGATTGTAAATCGTTTCGAAAGTGGGTATCCTACCGTTATTGCATATATGTTTAAGGCACACCTATTGAATTACTTGAATCGAGAAGAATTAGAACAACTTATAGAGCAGAACTTTTCGGTTATCTTAATAGCTGTTGGAAAACTCCCAGGGATGGCTAAGTTTGATGTTTTTAACAGTTTAATCAATTTAATCAAGAGTATTGGATTATTAAGCAAATATCATGCTCGCATTGAAACTCTATTCTTTGCTCTTTTAGACAGTATCCCTGATGAAAAGAAATATAATGCTTTATCTACCCTAATTAAAACATCAGAAGAAACGGGATTGATAACAAGATGGATAAAAGAACATTTTCCTACTTTCTTGGATATTATAGATAAATTACTTGATGAAGACAAGTATGGAGCTTTTTCTGCCCTTCTTGAAGTAGTGAAAATAACGGGATTGGAAAATTTTCCTTTTTTCTTGGAGGCAATTAATAAATTACCTGATGAGGATAAGTATCATGCTTTTTCCGATTTGATTTTTTATTTCTATGATTCCAAGTTGTTGGAGGAAAAATTCTCTATATTCTTGGAGGAGATTGATAAATTACCTGATGAGGACAAGTATTATGCTTTTATTGCCCTTCTTAAAGTAGCAAAAGAAACTAGATTAATAAAAGAACATTTCTCTACATTCTTGGAGGAGATTGATAAATTACTTGATGAAGACAAGTATTATGCTTTTTCTGCCTTATTTGAAGTAGCAAAAGAATCTGGTTTAATAAAAGAACATTTCCTTGCTTTTCTGGACTTTATAAGTAAATTAACTGGTCGTGACAAGCATCGTACTTTTTTTATCCTACTTAAAGTAGCAAAAGAAACAAAATTAATAAAAGAACATTTTTCTGCTTTCTTGGAGTCCATAGGTAAATTAACTAGTCGTACCAACTATAACAGGAAATATCCCAGGATTTATCACAAATATAACGCTTTTTACGATTTGATCGATTCAATCAAAAGTCCCGAGTTATTGAACAAATATTATTCTCAAATTGAAACTCAATTTCTTGCTCTCGTAGATGGTATTGATAAACTCTCTGGTGAGGATAAGTATGATGCTTTTTCTTGGTTACTTAAAGTAGCAAAAATAACAAGATTGATGAAAAAGCATTTTCTTGTTCTTTTGGGGATTTTTCCTAAATTACCGGATATTGATAAATTAGCTGATTATCACAAGCAGGATGCTTATTCCCATTTAATCAAAGCAATCAAGGGTACTGATTTGGAGAACGAGACTGTTTTTAAGAAATGGAAGGAAAAAAATCCAACTTTTAAGATTTTTTAAATTAATTGATAAAAGCCCTGAAAGAATCTTTTAATAAAGAAATCTATATTATTGCTGAATTATCTTAAAGATTTTTGTTCTTTCAATATTTAAGCATATTGAGCAGTTAAATTACCATTTTGCTTGAACGGTTCGTTCTTAATCCGATATGTTTGATCAGTCCCAACGAGAAAATTTTTAAATAATAAGAAATTGAATTATATAATAAATTTTTAAAGAAAATAATAGAATGAATTTAAGATGGAAAACAAAGATATATTTATTGGAATTCTTTTAATTGCTAGCATAAGTTTAGCGGGGGGGTTAGGTTTTGTCTTATTAACATCACCAACTACTACTGAGGCTCCTACAAATCTATTTGGTTTACCAGATGATTGGAGCACTGCCCCTAATTCGTCGTACTTTATGCTATATAACCAAACGGGAGCGTCTCTTATGGTAACTTTAGAAGATATTTTGGACGGCGTTGCTTTAGCTTACGAGGAACAAAACGCAGGTGGTTCTGAAATCAATGAGTACAAAAAAGTGATATATCCTTACACATTTCTCGAACCAAGTTCGGGTTTATATGTTACTGGTGTGGACATTTTGGATATATTAGAAGCGTACGATACTAATTTTGGATGGGATTTGAAGTTTACCTCCAATTTTGGACATGAGTTAGAAATGACGACTGGTGATATTGTTACTAAAATGTATGAGGGTGATAAAGAATCTGTTATCATTGTAATCGCTGCAAATAAAAAATGGTTAGGGAAATCCTATTTGGGAACACAATGGGGGAATTTTTCAATATTAGGAGAACAAATGAGCTCGGCTATATACGATCTTCAAAAAATCGATGTTTTAAGCAATTGGACGGTTGAAATTGTTGTTAATGGGACTGTTGAGTATGTAATTGATCCCATGAATATGACTTACAATGAATACGATGATATTTACCATTACGATCGGACTGACTGGTGGAGTTTCAATAGACATTATTGGGGTCGAAATATTTCAGAAATTATCTCACATACTTCTGCTGGAGCGGCGGGGTTAAATTATACTATGAGAGCATGGTCTGTTGATGGTTATGCAAGTCCTCGACCTTTCGGAGGTAAGAAAGAAGTTCGATATAATAATACTGAAATTGAATTCGGTATTATTCCCCCAAGAGAGAGTTGGGATTTAATAAACGATACTGAAGTACCAATGCCTTTAACAGATTTATTAATGAATTTAGTTTATGCTGATCAGGAATTAGGAGAGACAGGACAAGGGATTACAGATCCAATATGGCCATATAGAAAAATGTGTGGATATGGTAGGGGTCCATTTTATTTGATTGTCCCAGGAAGACCTCGAGATGCCTATATTTCTCATATAAATAGAATCGAAATAACTACTTACACAGGTTCTATACCTCCAGGATTTATACTATAATTAACTTTAAATTTTTTTTATTTAAATTTTATAATATATTAATTTTAAAAAAAGTTGGAAAAATGAAGTTTGTTCATATTAGGACTATTGCAATTGGTTTAATTTTAGCACAATTATGTTTATTCTTATGTTTTCCTCTTTCATTAAGTTGGCCTGGCGAGGGAGATTGTACAGTTTATCATAAAGCGACATATTTAACACCATTATACAATGAAGATGTGGGAATAACCTTGGATGGTGTAGCATCAGAGGAGATCTGGACAGATCCAACTAACGACAATGGGACGTTTTCCGTACCTTTGAGTGGAGAGATTGGAACACCTGGATTTTATGTTGTTATTCTCAATTTAACTTTTGTTATGGACAGTCAATATTTATATATTCTATGTCAATGGGAAGATAATACTACGAAACCAGATTTAGGAGGAAATTATTACGATGGGCTCTATTTCTGTTGGAATATAAATGTTCCTAATTTTTCTGCATATTTTGAAGGTGGAATGGATACTGCTGAAATGGGTGGTGGTGATGTTGACTGTTGGGAATGGTCCTGTTTAGAAAGTTCACCCTCAAACGGTTCGTCTTATTTTTGCGATGATACATGCTTTGGTACAACGGGTTGGTACGATCCAAGTCTCGAAACTAGCGATGTTAAAATAGGATATACTTACATAACAAATAAATCGTATAATTTAGAGATTAAAAGGAAATTGATAACAAACGATAATTATGACGTTCAATTTAATGAGAATAAGCTATATAAATTCAATCTTGGCATTATGAACGATGGAACCCACGAAGACCACGCAGTTTCTTGGACTCATGTATTAGATTTAATGGGCGACGAAACTGAAGCACCTCCTATTATTTCAAACTATTATATTCCTATAATATTAATTATTTGTTCGGTAACAATATTTTTAATTTTATTAAATAAAAAGACAATCTTTAAAATAAGTTAATATGGAAAAGCGTAATTTTAATATTTTAATTGCTTCATTTATCATAGGTATATCTATTTTTTGGTTGTCTGCATATAGTTTTGTTATTTTAGATATTGATCCACTCCACAACATCAAAAAAATTTTTGGTGGGGATGATACAGTTGTTCTTACGATTAAAGGAAATGTCGTTGAGGAGTTTGAATTAACATTATCTGAGCTTAAGTCTGATAAATATACTCAAGTAAAAGATAAAACCTTTCACCTTATTAATGCAATTGGAAGAGAATTTGACACAGTTTATTCGGGCGCATCTTTATGGAGCATTTTAGATGTTGAAAATATTTTAGGGGCCGGCGCATCAACTTTTCTCTTTATTGGCGCAGACGGCTATTACGCCGAATCTCCGTTATCGTTAACTTTAGCTGAAAATAACCCTGAAAAAATAATCATAGCTTATGAACAAAATGGAGAGCCTATTTTTTTTGATGGTCCCGTCATGTCCGCGATTGACTATTCAGTTATTCCCGATGAAATCACTACGCACTTCACGTTAAAGTATTTAAAAACGATTTTGATTGAATAGGAGCTTAGTAGAAAATGATACCTAATAAAAATAAAATTAATATTAACGATACTGAAGAATCGTCAAAGAAAATTATTAGCAACGATAAGTATAAATCAACGGGATTTGGACAGCTTGGTTCTAAAAAGTTAACCCTTCTTGACTTGTTGTATTCTACCATAATAGGTGTTTTAGGGGGGATAATATCTAGCCTTATTCCTTTTTCTTTATTAATAAAAGTCTGGTATCCTTTAACTGGTGGCACTCAATTGGTTAGTGGACACCATGTAATATGGGCATCAATAGTTTATGGGTTAACTCGAAAAAAAAAGACCATACTCTTAACGATGATTTCAAAAGGGTTGCTCGAGTTTCTGTTAGGAGATCCATGGGGTTTAATTATCTTTTTCGTCAATTTCATAGAAGGAATTTGCTTAGTAGGGGGGTTTCTTTTAATGGAAAAACTTGGAGAAGGAGAGACGAAACTTGGATGGGGTATCGCTGGTGGTTTTGGTAATTTCTTTCAAGCTCCCTTTTTCTGGATAGTAAATATGCGATGGCATTTACACTGGACTCTTTGGGTTCTGGCTTTTATGTTTGCTTACATTTCGGGTATTCTTATAGTTGGATTGTTAGGAAGATCTGTTAAAAATTATTTAATTAAAGCGGGAGTTCCCACAACTTTTTAAAAAGATGGTGATTCCTATATCCTCAAACCCTAATAACGCTTTATGTTTCAAGAATTTCTCATTTATTTATGGAAACGATGAAAATCTCCGACCGGCGATTTCAGATGTTAGTTTTGAACTTAAAGAAGGAGAGATTTTAATTTTAGCAGGTCCAAGCGGAAGCGGAAAATCAACTCTTTCTTATGCGATGAGCGGTTTAGTTCCTTGGAGAATAAAAGGATTTATGAAAGGAAAAGTTGAGATTTTTGGAAAAAGTGTTTGGGATTACGAGTTTAAAGACTTATGTAAAATTGTGGGGTTAGTTAAACAAAATCCTCTCGATCAAATGGTAACTTTTACAGTAAGAGATGAAATTGCTTTTGGTCTTGAGAATTTACAATATCCTAAGAACGAGATCGAGGAAAGAATTAACGAGATTTCTAAATTGATGGGAATAGATCATTTATTAAATCGAGAAATTGAACAATTGAGTGGTGGCCAGAAACAGCTTACTATATTGTCTTCTTTTTTGGTTATGAAACCAAAAATTTTGATTTTAGACGAACCAATAGCTTTTCTAGATCAACAATCTGAAAGCTTGTTGTTAGATAGATTACATAAATTAACAAACTCTGAAGAATTTAAACTAGCTTTAATAATAATCGAACATAGATTGTCTCGAGTGGCTAACATCGCTGATAAGATTATCGTTCTGAACGATAATGGAAGTATTGCCC
>JAHQWH010000059.1 GCA_029856105.1 Promethearchaeia archaeon
AATGGGTGACGACCACAGGAACCTTAAAATGCTCAGCTATTTTTGCCTCTTCCATAGTTCTTAGATCCTTACCCCAAGGAACGTCCATTTGGTATTTATTATTGAGGATATCTAAAGCTTCTGCATATTTAATTGTAGGATATTCCGCTTTTCCATAATGTTCCAGCAACTTAATGTCTCTCTCTAAAATTTCAAGTTCTTTCTTGTTACGTTTTAAAACTTCTTTTACAATAAACCTAATTTCGTCTTTAGCAACTTCTGTAGCCTCTTCAAGCGTCATCCAAGCAGCCTCCATTTCCGCCATCCAAAATTCTGCTAAGTGTCTTGATGTTTTTGACTTTTCAGCCCGGAATGTCGGACCCATATTATATATTTTCCCTAAAGAAAAGATCCCGGCCTCAGCGTACAATTGCCATGTTTGACTTAAATACATTATATCTTCAAAATATTTAACTTCAAACAGCGTTGAACCGCCTTCAGATTGGCTAGGTTGGAAAATTGGTGCGTCAAATTCGTAATAACCGTGACTTCTAAAAAATTCGTGAATAGCTCCAACAACCGTATGTCGTATTTTTAAAACTGCGTTCAATTTTCTAGACCTTAACCATAAATGTCGATTATCATATAAAAGCTCAGGCGATTGGTGTTCAGTAATGGGAAAGGGCTCGGCAATTTGGATAATTTCCATATCCGATACAGAAACTTCAAATCCGGTGGGAGCTCTTACATCCTCCTTTAATTCGCCTGAAATTTTAATTGAAGATTCAATTGTGAGCTTTTCAGCTTTTTCAAAGAGTTCTGCATTTTTGCTTTTAGAGATTACACACTGTATTATGTCAGATTCGTCCCTTAAAACAATAAAAACGAATTTGTTTGACGCTCTTTGTCGATACACCCAACCTCTCAAATATACTTTGGTCAAATCCTTTTTCAGAGCTTCATCAATGGTTACATATTTTGATTCCTTCATTTTTGATTATAAGAGAATAGTAGATAATTTAAAAAAATTATATTTATGCAAATTGGGGATTTCTAAAAAATTTGATTGAATTTTTTTTCGATTATTTAGGACTTAAATTAGTGATTAATTTATCAATAGATTCTATTATATCTATATCAAACTTGCTAAAAATATCCCTTTTAAAGAACGCTTTTTCAGCTAATAGTTCTAAAGCTTTATTATCGTTTCAATCTACTAAATCTAATATTTTGATAAGAAATAAATTATTTATAGCTCTAAGTTCACCTTTAATCAATTTTTAAGTAATTAGAGGTTTACATTATTATTTTTAGCTTCTACTATTTTTTTGATTCGCGTAGTAACAATTTCAGTCAGCTTTTTCACTGTATCATCACGGACAATATTTTCAACGACAGGAACCCCCACAATTTTTGCTTGCTCTTTTAAATATTCCTGAATTATTCTGATTTGTTCGAAATTTTCATAATACCTATTAACAGGGCGCCTCATAGAAACATTAAATGCTCGAAGAGAGAATCTATTCTTGTGCTGTATCTCGTCGGATAAATTTAACATCACAAAAACTATATTTGGATGTTCTAAAATGTCATTGGAAAGGAATTCAGGAGACAAGTGAACACCTTCGATGATCATGTTAAATCCTTCATAAAGGGCTCTTTTGATCAAAGCTTCAACACCTACAGTCACAATCTTGACTTGTTCACTATACCCTAAAATAGTGGAGTTAAACCTTGATGACCTATAATGCTTCGAGAATTTACCCGCTTCGTAAGAACTCTGGTGTAATTCAGGTATTAAATCATTACTCAATACTTTTCTCATTATTTCCCTGATTGAGTCAGTCCCAATCATACTACGAAAGTCTAATCGATGGGCTAGCGTTAGAGCTACTGTTGATTTTCCAATTCCAGTTGTTCCACTAATTAATATAATAATAGGTTGCTCTAATTTAGTAATTTTCTTAAAAACAAGAAAGTTTTCGGCGTATTGTGCACCTTTTTTATTTGCTAAAATCTTATAAATTTTATTATCCATTTCCTGCATTGAAATTTCCTGTATCTTCATTTTCAGTAAGTTATTTTTTATCTCTTCGGCAATCTCACGTGCTTCGAGAAATGATATTCCTGTTTTTAGTAAACTATTGGCAATTAATCCTCTAGAGAATATTATTGAATAATCTTGGTCGATGATTAAAATTTTATCCATTCTATTAGACTCTCAAATTATGTTATTAGAGTTATTATTATATTTTGAAATAAATTATTTAAATAATTGTTTCTGGGATTATTATTAATTGTCATTTGGAACTTTTTTTAAGATAATAATTAAAAGAGATATTTTATTTGAAAAATATCATAAAATCTATAAAAATTGCTACTTGGAATTGTTCAATTTTTTTAAGTTTTATTTATAAAATAAATACTACTGCTGCTAATACAGAAGCCCACTCATCTTCATTTCTAACAGTAGCATCTTCAGTAATATTTTTGGTTTCAATTATTTTGCCTCCCATCTTATAAGTTTCGCGTTTTTCATCGTAGTTAGCATCGGGATCAAATGGAATCCCCAGTGTTGAAGCTAACATTTCTGCTGCTAAATCTTCGGCAATATCTCCTGTCTTCTCGGCTTTTACCCCGTATGTATGATGTTCACTTAAATACCCATAATGACCTTTATCAGCAGGTTTTGCAATTCCTATAGACGCACAAATCAAGCGATTAAATTCGTTAGATTCTGCTCTAGCCATCACAGTATAAACAATCTGTCCAATGCGGAGTTGTTTTAAACCATCTTCCTTACTTATTTCAATACAATATGGAGGAAATATGGAGGAAACAATAACTAAATTGAATTTTTCAATTCCCGCATCTCTAAGGGCCAATTCAAAAGCTGCTAACTTAGATTTATGAAATCCTTTTCCTTTTACAAAGAATACCTTTTTTGGGACAAGTGACATGTTTCGATATAAATTCTATTATAGATCTTAATTAATAAATAAATAAATAAATATGATTAATATTTAAACTTATTTAAAATTTATAGATTTACTTTGAACCCTCTATTCTAAATTCTTGATGTAAATCTTATTTATCATAATATTTATGACAATGTGAGATAATACAATAATATTTAATATATTTAGAGTTAAATCGAAAAAATAAAGTTTACGAAGATTATTATTAAAATTATTATACCCTTTTAATCATTATAAAATAATAGATAAAATTCATGAGTAATTAATTAAATTAGAATTTTTAAAAAAAATTGCATAGATGTATTTAATAAATCTAGAATGTTTAATTCTAATTATGAATAAAAAACATAAAGAAGATTACTTAATTCAAAAAATAACTCCGTTTAATGTTAATGAAGTGAAAAATGTTGACGATCTTTTAAGAGCCCTTAAAAATTGTGGATTTCAAGGAAGAAACTTAGGGAAAGCTTTAGATATTCTTTATAAAATGGTTAGTAATGCTGACATTTTAACTGTATTAACTTTAAGTGGTGCTATGATTCCCGCAGGTATGGGAGATTTAATTTATACATTAATGGACCATAAATTAATTGATGTTTTAATTACTACAGGAGCAAATATCATACATGATTTAGTAGATGCATTAACTGATGTAGGACATTATATTGGAAGTTCTACTATAGATGATAATGAATTGTTTAAATTGAGAATTAATAGAATATACGATACTTTACTACCTGAAGAAAATTATAAGGTGGTTGAGGATGCTTTATTAGAGATAATTCATGAAATATTTGAATTTAAAGAAATTAACATTTTACCTTCAGATCTTTTAGCTAAAGTTGGTGAAAAATTAAATAACAGAAGTCTTTTAACTGTGGCTGCTAAAAACAACATTCCTATTTTTGTCCCTGCTTTTTCTGATTCTGAATTTGCATTAAACTTAATCAAATATTCTATAAAAGAAGATTATAAGTTCAATTTTGATATTCTTGGAGATGTATTAAAATTTGCTGATATCATAAGAAAATCCAGAGAATATGGTACTTTAATAGTTGGAGGGGGGGTTCCAAGAAATTGGGCTCAACAAATCTTTCCTTTGCTTGATCAAATAGAAAATGTTGAGAGGATGGGTTATAATTACTCCGTCAGAATACATACTGCTACTGAATATGATGGAGGTCTTTCAGGATGTACTATTTCAGAATCAAAAAGTTGGGGAAAATATTCTTTAGAATCAAAATATATAAGTATATGGTGCGATGCAACCATAGCATTACCAATTTTAGTTACTGGATTATTACAGAGATTGAAAATCATCTAAAAATATCTTTTTTAGAAATTTTTCAATTTTAAAATCATATTTCAATAGGTGAATTGAAAAATGTGTTTTGAAAAGATAATTTCATAAAAATACCTTACCAAAAAATACTTATAATGAAGAATTAAATCCTATTTGAAATAGAAAATCACACTTTAAATTTAAGCAACATTAATGGTTTTGATTAAATAATAAAAATTCATTTTATTTTTGCTTTCATAGGGAAAAGCAATTGATGAGTTCATTTAAAATTCATTTAAAAATCTGATTAAAAAGAAATAATTATTAATGTAAAAAAAAATTTAGACTCACTTGTATTGAATTGGGGATGTCATTAGATTATAATAGTCTATTTAAGTCTAAAAGTCTTCAAAGTCACCATCATTTTCATCATAAACTTCCCAATCATCATCTTCTTCGTGATAATTTTCCCAATCTTTTTCTTTATCTTTAATTTCAATATTCATTTTAAAAACCTCCAATTTTATTTTGTTTTTATTGAGATTAAAAATATCAAATAGTATCAATTATAAGGAAAACCAATAACATATATAAATATTTCTATATCAACTCATAGTGTTTCTGATCTATTTATTCAATGTTAGAATTGTCAAGTCTGGATTAGGGTAAAGTATTAGAGAGTTAGTCTTTCTATTCTTTTTAGTTAAAAATTATTGTTTGGAAATCCTTTCGTATAAAGATATATTCAATACTGTGGATAACTTAAATCGAAAATTTACTTTACTAAAAGCTTAAAAAAATCTGGAAAATTAATAAATTTGAAAATTCAGTATAGGTATGTTCATGTATTCTCTCAAAATCTCGATAATTTCGACAAAATAAATTAAAGATAAAAGATAAAATTGTATATAAATCTCAGAAATATTTGCATTTATGCTATGAATATAACATGGTTGGAAATTATTTAAATTAAAAAATTTGCATAGAATATTAGAGTACTTATTCTATTCTAGTGGTGGTTTATTTTTAAACTTCTAATAGTTGATTCGTTTAAGTAATTTCTTGCTGAGTTAAAGAAAAATCCCATTTTGAGATATAATTGGTGAGGGATCTTACTTAGTAATGTTGTTCTTGATTATGGTGAGTAGATTTCTTGTAGGGATATTTTGGATAAGAAAGGACTTGACAGAAAATTATTTTAATTCAGAAATACTTCCCACATTTGAAGATCAGGTGAAAAAATGGAAGAAAATTTTTATATTTCCCTAATATTAAGATCTCATCCAATTACATGATAATGTAAGGAAGAATGATGGTAATATCTTGGAGATATAATATAAGCTAACGGTCTTTTTCTCACATACTTTTCTAAATCTTTTTCTAAGAAAGTATATGCTAAAAGATGTACAATTGGGATTATTAATTGCGTCCATTCATCATATTGGCTTTGTGAGAAGCTATTTTCAACTTTAATGATTTCAGGATTCATTGCTAATAAGAGAGCATATTCAATTAATTCAGGTACAAATTTGGCACTTTGAGCCCGTAGGATGTTCATTTCTGCCCTTAATAAAATCATCCAAGTTTCCTTAACATCCCATGGAAATAAAGCTGAAAGCGATGCAAAGAATTTAGAACCTTCAGGAATATCACGCAATAAATCTTTAAAAAAGGTTAGTTTTGATAGATCTCCTATAAAGGGGATAACAAATGAAGCATATACGACTTCTTTATTACTTAAAGAACCTATAGGTTGATCCTTAAAGATTTTTTTCAAATTTTTTAAATATTCATCACCCAACGCTTCACTTCCATGATGAAGAGACCAGTTCGAGAATAATCTTCCTATCATTGAAGTGGCTTTTTTAATTCTTTGATAATGAGGATAAGCATGTAAAAATTCTTTTATATCATGAGCGGGATTATCTTTTCGATATTTATATTGCATATTTTTTTCAATTTTTAGGATATCTCTATTTGAATCAGGTATGCTTAATTGAGGATTTCTCATAAAATTAATAGAAAGTGTCATCATTCTCTTCTCTGCTTGTTGATAAGTATATTCTCTTTTTGATATCGAGTTAAATGCTTTTTCTAATCCGCCTAAATTAGTATTTAACAGATAAACTGCCCAGATTGGAGAAAAAACTCCCGTTTTCATTATATCGCCCACTTTATTAATTAAGGATGAAAATTCTTCATCAAGTTGATCGATTAGATTAATCAAGACATTTAAATCCCTTGATAAAAAACGTTCTCGAGCTTCAATCTCATCAATCATATTATCTCCTATAGGTGTTAAGACAACATTTTTTCCATTGACTCGTACAGCCTGATTAATTGATTGCTTTTGATCATTTAATCTCAAAATTTGATCCTTAATAATACTGACTTGAGTATCCATCTTTTTTATCTCATTCTTCGATTTAGAAATTTGAGACTTCAGCTTTTTTCCTTTTCCAATTTGTAAATAACTAGCTAGCTTACTACCTAGAGAAGCATGTTCATATTCTCTTTCTATAGATAATAACTCCTTATTTAGTCCATGAATCTCGCTATTTAGTCGATCATAATTCATCTTAAGAGTATTTATCTCACTTTCCGTTGGTAGATCGGCACTTTCTTTCCCGTATTCGCTAATAAAGGAGAATTTCAATAAGTCTGAAATCTCATCAGAAGAACAAGGAATATCATTCCTTTTTTTAATCGATGTTAATATTTCTAAAGCTCTTTCACAATCCATTTTAATTCACCATTTCAAGTAATGGAATTTCTACTAAAGGAACTTCAGTTCCCTCTAATACAATTAATAAATCTTTATTTTGATTTTTTGAATATACGAAACTGTCTTGATTTATAGCAAGTTGGATGAGTAGTGCTAACTCTTCTCTCTGCCTATTCCAAGACATCTTAGAACCTTCTAATTGGTGTCGATATGAATCGATTTTAACTAAGGCAAAAAGAAATTCAAAAGCTAATTTCTCCCACTCCTTAGATTGAGTTTCTGCGAATTTGTCTTGAGATACTGTTTTCCATATCAATCCTTCTAAGTCAGCAAAGTGAATTGTACCATCAGGAGCAACCACGCAATCTTTATCTAGCCACACATCTTGATATATGATTCCTGTTATGTTATCTCCTTCTTTTTTTGCCGATCTCAAAAATAAAGACAATAATGCTATCCCGCTTTTGATAAAGTTTATTTCAAATTTTTCAATAAGTTTTTCGGTATCTAAATCAAATAACGAAAAGAAAGAACTAGGATTAGCAACTAAACGAGAAGATTCAAAATATAATCGTATGTTCGAAGGCATTAATCTAATTTCTTGATAAAAATGATCTTTATAGGTACTAAACCAAAAGAACTTACGAGCCATTTCTTCAATTTCAGGAGGTAATTGTACGACCCCTATGACAGGGCAAATGTGAGCACCATTGATGGAATCTAATTTTGCTAACTTGGAGAAAGCTAACTCATCAAAGGCATTGATAAAACCTTGACAACCATATGGGCTTTCTCCCATCCAAGATTCGCCCATAATAAAACCTGTTCCTGTTGTTAATTTATCTACAAGATGAAGGCATGTAGAATCGCGACAAGCATTTCGTATACGAGGGGGTGATAATAATTTTCCTTCGTACATATCTTCATATGCTCCACATCCTTTAATAGCTAAAAAAAAAGTTTTGTCATTTAAATTGACTGAAAATTCTGGAAATATTGCGTTGCGATTTTCATCTTTTATAGCATTTAGTTTTGGTTCTTTGATATCATGTAATTCCGCCGTAGCGGGACCTATGTATCCTGTTATCCATTTCTTATATGATTTGAATTGCGGATTTATTGCTGAAATTTCTGCATTTACAGAATATAATTGTAAATCAATTGACTCATGAAGAAATCGTTCGAAAGTATTCAAAAGCGTCTCACCTTTACTTTAGGCATTTTAGTTCCAAATAAAGTAACCTTTCCCAATTTTGGGGCGTTAAAATCATCATAAATATTTTTTGCAGGGCTATTCCATTCAGCAATTTCTGTTATAGCAGAATTACATCCTAATTCTTTTAAAATTGATAATCGAGCATTTACTAGTGCTCTACCAATTCCTTTATTTCTGAAAGCAGGATGAACATACAGCCCATATAACCATCCCGTTTCTTTTCCGGGAGTAGCAAATCCAACGCCTAATAGTACTCGGTCTAAATATATTTCTGGTTTTTTATAATTTCTTCTGAGGATCTCTTTTAAGATCTCTTCAACCCATTCTTCTTTGGTAGAAGCTGTTGCGATTACTATAATATCACTCTTAGCCGCTTCAATAACCCATTTTGCATCCCTTTTTTTGGTAGTGCCACTATCTTCATTAGCAATCAATCGCATGATTGCATCTAAATCTTGAGCTGTTGCAGGCTCAATTAGATTAGCATCATAATGAACTTCCATTCCCTGCAAGTATTTAATCTTAAACACATCATACTTCTCGATAGTTTTAAAACCAACGAGTCTAGAATGTTCAGCGTGGGCATATTTTACTTTAGTATATAATATTAAGTCCTCAGAATATTTTCCAAAAAATGTCCCAACCTTTCCATTCGGTTCAATAAATCCGATTCCTTTAAGCTTTTCTTGATTATGAGCCGAAACAATTGTTTTTCCTTGAATTTTTGCTCTGGAAAGATATGCAAGAATCATTTCTGAATAAGGAGAATCAACAGAAAATTCTAACCCTCCTGGCATTTTTCTTTCTACAACCACTTCTTGCTTCTTACCTCGTGCTCTTATAACTCTTGGTTTCCATCTATAATGTTCATAGACTACATAGAAAATTATAGCCATAAATAGTAATGGGGCCCAATAGGTAAGAAGATACATCCAAATGCAAAATGGGCGTAAGTAACTTGAAGATGTTATAAATACATATGAATCCAATACAAATTCTGAATAATAACCACTACTATAACCTTTATCTTCTTCACGTAATACTTCTCCAATTAAATACCCTTCAGGAGTAAAATATTCATCAATTGTGTAAGTAGCTTCAAATTGTCCATATACATCATTTCTTGAATATTGCCCCGCAGAAGTTAATCGTTTTCCTGTAAATGGCATGAGATGTCCTAACCAAATCAAACCATCACCAACAAACTCATAAGTCTCATTAAGCATGGAATAGGTATCATCTTGAATTCCTCCTGGTATGTGAAACCAGACGTTTAACCCCGTAGCATCATATTCTTGATCACCAAAAGAAAGATATTGTCCATCTATTAATGAATAAGTAAAACTATAATAATCCTTTCCCCCGTAATCCTCTTCGAGATATCCTTCAAGCCAACTCTGAAATGTCCAAGTAATTACACATAAGACACTAGCAACTGATCCACTATAATCAATTTCATAATGTCCATTTGCCCTAAAACTCTCCGTATAACCTAGATACCATCCTCCAGTTCCAGTAATGTCCCAATTGTAAACATAATCAAATTCAAGGTCATGATCTGTAAATTTTATACCAAGATACGGAATTCCAAATAATTGAATAACAATTGAAATTATCAGCATTAATAAAAATAACATCGATCTTTTTTTCATTGAATATAATCAACTCTAAAGGATTTAATTGTGTGACTACTACTACTATTAGATTGAAAGTCAAACATTAATAATATGATCGATCTAACAATACTCCTATATAAAGTTTATTCAGATTAACTCAATGTAATCAAAACTTTTAAATAGGCTGTTTAAAATTGATAGAGTATTTTAGATTTATAGAAAAAAAGCGCTTGCTCAAAGCCCCCTAGCTTAGATTTATGATAACCTATTCTTTTTACAAAAAAAAAACTTTCTTAGGGACAAATGACTTGATTTTAGTTTGGTTCTAATATATCTTTAAATCTTATCTATTGAATCTTCCTTCTTTTTCAGGAGGTACTTGGAGAAAATATTCATATAAAGACATTCTTCGGGAGGCATTTCTGTGGTTAATTGTGGATTCTCTGTGAATTCTATATTACTTCCACGTATGATTACTACAGGCGTCTGTTGATCCGCTTCACTTAAAAGAAATTGGGCTGCGCTTGTAAGGTCATCTGCGATAGCTCTCATCGTAATTTCTAATGGACGGTTAAATAAATCTGGATGCCCACGTAAATCTTCAATAGGCTCAAAACCGGCTGTAGCTATTGCTATACCAATAGTTCCCTTTCTGAGAGGCTGAACTCTCGAATCGGCAATGATCACTCCAAGGTTTTTTATTTTGAATTCTTTTTTTAAATCTCTCCAATATTCCCAAACAACTTGATTAAGATTTTCTGGTAATAGGATAACCTTATTTGGACCAGCGTTGGATTGATCGATCCCGGCATTTGCGATTAAAAAATCGTTAACTTTTGCTAAAATAACGTGTGTTAAACCTCCTAATATCATAGATGATTCTTCTAAAATTAGCTCTACATATCTTTCGTCCATATCGTACTTGTTAGCCAAATCTTTAGCTTTATCTGAGATGTTTTTCACATCAGATAAAATTCTAACTCTCCCCTGGGAAGTAGCAATTACTTTTTCTGCGATAACAATGACATCTCCTTCTTTTAACGATTCTCCTTCTCTTTTAATCTGCTCTATTAAAATTCTTAATAATGGATCATTCTCTTTTATTAGAGGGAGACTTACTGAAAATAATTTCATGGTGATTAAAAGAATTAAACTTATTTGAAATATTTTTTTACTTCTCTAGCCAATTTTAAATTTCATAAATCCTTACTTCCACTTCCAAATAGATTTATAATAATTTTCTCTATTTAAATTTTGAAATAATTTTTCTGTTGTATACATTTAAATATTTTGACACACATCAATATATAGATGATAAAAATAGATTCTTCAACACTTATAATTTCTTTGAAAATGAATTTTATAGAGATTCTAATTCAATTATATGATGAGCTTATTATTACTGAAGCAGTACATAATGAAGTAATAATTAACGGAAAGAAAAAAGGAAAGCAGGAAGCAATAATCGGGGAAAACTTATTAAAGGAAAATAAAATAAAAATTCATAAAATAGAAGGGGACCTAATAGATTTAAAATTAGGAATAGGAGAGACTGAAGTAATACATAATTCAATCAATCTTAAATGTCCTTGTATGATGGAAGATAAAAAGGCAAAAAGAATTGCTGAGAATTTTAATTTGGATGTAAAAAGAATTCCGATCTCCCTTTTAGAAGCATATAAAAATAAAATTATTGATAATTTTAAATTTGAGGATTACTTAATAAAATGGGTAAGATATAGTAGCCCTTCATATGAGGAGGTCTATTTTATAAAAAAAATAAAGGAGATGTTAGATTAAAGTATGAATAATTTATCTGTACGAATGAATAAAGAATTAATTGATGAACTCGATCGAATAGCTAAATTACTTGGTGTAGATAGAGCTACTATTGTAAGAAAAATAATTAATAATGGGGTTGAACAACAAAAAATAGAAGTTGCCATTGATTTATTTCAAAAGGGAGATACATTAGAGCGAGCAGCAAATATTTCTGGGGCTTTACTTTGGGATCTTTTTGATGAATTGAAAAATAGAGGTATAACATCTAAATTTGATATTGAGCAAGAGAAAGATACTTATATAAGGATATTTGGGAAAGAAAATAAGGATCTAGTTAAAAAAATAAGAGATATTAAATAAAATAGATACACTTTATGGTTTTACAAGATTATATAGCTATGAATGAAATTTATGCGAGACTGTTTGATTTTTTAGAAATAGGAGATAATTTTCCAACGGTAATAATGGGCGTATTGAATTTAAGCCCAGAATCGTTCTATAAAGGTTCTGTATACAACGATCTAACGCTATTAGAAAAAGCAACTTTAGAAATGGTCGATGGAGGGGCGAAAATATTGGATTTAGGTGCCCGTTCTACAGCACCATGGTCAAAAAAAATTACTATTAAAGAAGAACTCGACCGTTTAACGCCTTCAATGGAACTCGTATGTAAAATCATCCCAAATGAGATTGTTATTTCGATCGACACGCAATATCGGGAAGTTGCTCAACAAACATATGACATTGCTATAAAAAACAAAAAAAGAATTATTATTAACGATGTGAGTTGCTTAAAAACCGATCCCACGATAATAGATTTTATAGTAGAGCACGACTTACCTATTATTTTAATGGCTTCTAAAAATGTTCCTGGCGATTTATGTACAGTTGATGAAATTATAGAAGAATTTAAATCTACTATTAAAATCTTAAAAAAAAAAGGATATGATCTTAAGAAAGTTATTTTAGATCCGGGTATTGGTCATTGGATCGAAAGAAAAACTCATAAATATGATTTAAAAATAATTGGTAATTTAAATAAGCTCCGCGTTCTAGAAAAACCGATTTTAGTGGCAATATCTCGAAAATCTTTTATAGGAACAACTTTAGATATACCTGACCCTGAAAATAGACTAAACGGAACTCTTGCCGCAACTGCAGTTGCAGTATATAATGGGGCTCATATTGTCCGAACGCATGATATAAATAATCAACTAATGGAATTCACAAAAATGGCAGAGGAGATCAGAAAAAACCAATAAACCTCCCTCCTTTTAGATATAAGTTAAAGTTATAAAAGCAACCCCATTTTTTTAAACCTCGCAATAATTAGGCTTATTTTTTGTAAAACAGCGTTCTTTAAATATATTTCATGCTTTTAGCCAATAGATTTTATTATTCTTCGGTTTCAAGCGACGATAAAATGTACTAACATTTATAACATTTTAATTCCATATATTATATGTAAATTGTTAAATTATCACTTAAGTTCAATTAAGAACAGATGATTTTACCTTTACATTAAATTAAATATAAGAATGAAATTCTTATGCCTGAAAAAGAAAATATTTCTTTATCTAATAACCCTTCTAAAAAACACTCTTACAACGCGGATGATATTCAAGTTCTTAAAGGTTTAGAAGGAGTTAGAAAGCGCCCTGCGATGTACATTGGCGATCAAGGAAAGAAAGGGCTTCATCATCTTGTTTTTGAGGTTTTGGATAATTCTGTTGACGAGGCAATCGGGAAATATGCAACAGAAATTAAAGTAACTCTTTTCAAAGATAATTCTGTGTTAGTTTTCGATAACGGACGCGGTATTCCTATTGGTAATCATCCCGAATATAATAAACCTGCTTTAGAAGTCATTATGGAACATTTACATTCCGGAGGAAAATTTGATAATAAAAGCTACAAAATATCCGGAGGGTTACACGGTGTTGGACTTTCAGTTGTTAATGCCTTGGCAGAATGGTTAGAAGTAGAAATTTCTAGAGATGGTCTTATCTATAAACAAAAATTTTCGCGGGGTGTTAAAGTTACTGAACCAACGATTACAAAAACCGCAGAAATAGGTTCTTACACAAAAATCTCTTTTTATCCGGATGACGAGATATTTGATTTCGATAAAAATGAAGTAATTTATAATGCTTCCACAATTTCTAATAGGATGCGCGAACTCGCGTTTCTTACGCCTCAAGCGCGATTTGAGCTCCATAATAAAATTAAAGACGAGAAAGAAGAATTTTTTTACGAAGGAGGAATTAAAGAATTTATTTCTTATTTGAATAAAGACAAGCAACCTCTACATAATGACATTATTTTTATAAGCGATTCAGTTGAAAACGAAGATGGAGCGCTAATTTACCTCGATTTAGCTATGCAATACAACACTACATACCAAACAAATATTCTTACATATGCTAATACAATTAATACTGTGGAAGGTGGCGTCCATCTTACAGGTTTTAAATCCGCACTCACTAGGACTTTTAATTCATATATTGAAAATTTTATGGAAAAAAAGTATAAAGAACACGTCCTAAGTGGGACGGATACCAGAGAGGGTTTATCTGCTGTACTTTCAGTTAAATTACCAGACCCTCAATTTGAGAGTCAGACAAAAATCAAATTAGGAAATCCCGAAGTTAGACAAATTGTTAGCCAAATAGTTACAGAAAAATTAACTCAGTACTTAGAAGAACAGCCTCAAATAGCCAAAAAACTCGTGTTGAAAACGATTAACGCGAAAATAGCACGGGAAGCCGCCCAAAAAGCAAGGTCGTTAATCCGTAGAAAATCTGTATTGGATGGCGCAAGAATGCCCGGAAAACTAGCTGATTGTTCTTCTAATAATCCAAAAGAATGCGAAATATTTATTGTTGAGGGAGACTCAGCTGGTGGCTCAGCAAAACAGGGAAGAGATAGGGGTTATCAAGCAATACTACCTCTTAGAGGAAAAATATTGAATGTAGAAAAAGCTCGAATGGACAAAATATTACAAAATAACGAAATTCTGGCGATTATAAAAGCACTAGGTGTTGGAATTCAGGAATTTAACGAAATAAATGGATCTGAAAGTGAGAATGGAGCACCTGAAGAGACGGGGGAGAACGGGGGGCCCGAGGAAACTGAACACGGTATCGACCTAAATAAGTTAAGGTACCATAAAACGATCATAATGTGCGATTCTGATATCGACGGAAAACATATTGAAACATTACTGCTCACGTTTTTTTTCAGATACATGCGACCATTAATAGACGGTGGATACCTATATATGGCTATGCCTCCTCTCTACAAAGTATCTTATAAAAAATCAAAGCATTATGTTTTTACGGATAAAGATAAAGAAGAAGCACTAAAAAATATTAAATTAAAATACAAGCTGAAAAATGTAGATACGGTAAAAATTCAGAGGTATAAGGGATTAGGGGAGATGAACCCCGAAGAACTTTACGATACGACAATGAATAAGGAGACTCGAACGTTAAAGAAGGTATTGTACGAAGATTACATTGAGAATGATTTGATCTTTACGAAACTAATGGGCAAAGAAGTAAAATCACGTAAGAAATTTATTATAGCCAATTTTGATCAAGCAAATGTTTTAGATGTATGATATTTGATGTGTAGTTTATCTTTTTATTAAATATTATTAAATAATAAATAGATTTGGTATTAAAAATGACTTCAGAGAATATTATAGAGATCGAATTAAAAGAGGAAATGAAAAGTAGTTACATAGATTACGCCATGTCCGTTGTCGTTGGGCGCGCGATTCCCGACGTGAGAGATGGATTAAAACCAGTACATCGTAGAATAATTTACGCTATGGCCGATAACAATTATTTTTACAATCACGCACACGTGAAATCCGCGAGGATTGTGGGCGAGGCTATGGGAAAGTATCATCCTCATGGAGATGCTGCGTTGTATAATACATTAGTTCGTATGGCACAAGACTTTTCGTTAAGATATCCATTAATCGATCCACAGGGAAATTTCGGCTCGATCGATGGAGATCCTCCGGCTGCTATGAGATATACAGAAGCACGATTAGGACAAATATCTAATGAACTAATCGAAGATATAGACAATGAAACAGTGGATTTTGTCCCGAATTTTGATGATAGTTTAAAAGAACCTGCTTTTTTACCCGCTAAGCTACCAAATATGCTAATCAACGGAACAAAAGGAATAGCAGTTGGGATGGCTACATCTATGCCTCCTCATAACCTGACAGAAATTTGTCAGGGGATTATTGCAACAGTTGACGATCCTGTGATATCTACTGAGGAACTTATGGAAATTATAAAAGGACCAGACTTTCCAACAGGAGGAAGCATTATTGATACGAATGGTATTTACAATGCTTATACAACTGGAATGGGCAATATAACTCTAAGGGGAACTGTTGATGTCGAAACAAAAGGAAATAAAAATCGATTAATTATTTCTGAAATTCCTTATTTAGTGAATAAAACTACCCTAATCGAATCGATTGCCAAACTTATAAAAGATGGAGTACTTAAAGATGTTCGAGATTTAAGAGACGAATCTGACAGAAAAGGAATGCGAATTGTTATAGAACTAACTAAAAATGCTCAACCGGTTATACTGAAAAATATTATATTTAAAAGAACTAGGCTTCAAACGACATTTAACATTAGTAATTTAGTATTAATTAACGAAGGAAGACAACCTAAGATTCTTAATTTGAAAGAGTTAATCGAAGAATACATCGAACACCGCCTTAAAATTATTTATAGAAGGACTGAATTTCATCTCAAAAAAGCTAAAGATAGGCTTCATAAAGTTGAGGGTCTCTTAATCGCATTAAATAATATAGATGATGTTGTAAACATTATTAAAAGCGCTAGCGATACCAACGACGCAAAGAATAAATTGAAAATCGCATATAAATTAAGTGATATTCAAGTTCAAGCGATATTGAGTATGCCTTTATCGAGATTAACAAATTTAGAACAACAAAAACTAGTTGACGAAGAAAAATCTTTGAAAAAAAGTATCACTGAATTAGAAAAGATATTAGAAAATAAAAAAATCCGCTTAAGTATAATTAAGCAAGAATTAACCGAACTAAACCTAAAGTACGGCGATAAAAGAAAAACAAGAATTGAAATTATTGAAGAGGAAAAAATTAGAGAACTTAAAAGGAAAGATTTAATCAAAAAAGAGCCAACAATTGTAATCTTCACTAAAAACCAATACATTAAAAGAATCTCTGTAGAAGATTACCACGCTCAAAGGCGAGGCGGACGCGGAAAAAGAGGTATGACTGTTCGTGAAGAAGATTTCATAACCGATTTATTTGTTTGTTCCACTCACGACACGATCTTAATTTTTACTTCCAAAGGTAGAGTATATTCCATGAAATGTTTTGAACTTCCGTTACAAACGCGCACGGCTAGAGGGAAACCCATTATAAATTTGATCGCCCTACAACCGGGGGAAAACATATCATCAATGATTCCAATTAATAACTTTGACACTAATGAAATGCTCATTATGACCACGAAAAAAGGCATTATAAAGAAAGTCCCTTTAAGGTTATTCTCGAAATTTAAAAAAACAGGTGTGCGAGCTCAACGGATAAGACCAGATGACGAATTAATTAGCGTAAAAAGATTATCAAACGAACTACAAGATATTTTTATTGCAACAAAACTCGGTTATGCCGTAAGATTTGACGAATCAGAGCTAAGAGAATTAGGAAGGACCTCAATGGGCGTGAAAGGGGCATCGCTAAGGGAGGGGGACGATGTAATCGATAGTTTGTTAGTAACTGATGATAATATTATTCTTACCCTAACTGAAAAAGGCTACGGACAAAGAACTTTTCTTAAAGAATATCGAAAAACAGGGAGAAATGCTAAAGGAGTAAAAAATATTTCATTAGATCATGAAAAAAATGATAAAGTTATTGCTATAAAAATGGGAAAATTAATGGATATCTTGATAGGTACAGAACAAGGACAAGTAATCAGACTTCCAGTGGATTCAATTAGAATAACTCATAGAAAAGCAAAAGGAGTTAGAGCCATAAAACTATATGAAGACGACTCTGTTGTTGCAATAGGTAAATGCGCAACATTCATTGACGATAAGGAAGAAAAATGAAAAGATTAACTATCTTTTTTTGTCTATTTTTTTAGATATGGAATAAGGCATATGAAGACTAAATCTTCTTCACTAAGATTATCTATTCCATGTTTCTCAAATGGAGGGATATACAACACATCTCCGCTCCCAACTACTTCATCCTTACCAGAATCGTCGTAAAACCTTCCTTTTCCGCTTAGAATGTAGATTTCGTGGTCTTGGGGGTGATTGTGAAGGTGTACTTTGGTATCTGGTCTAATCTCAAATCGCCTCATAGCGAAGTTTTGAGCTCCATCATCTTCTTTGTTAATTACCCGTCTTACGTAGACGTTTTTAACTGGAGTGCCATCGGTTAAAGTCGCTTCTTTGTTTTCTACTTCCCTATAATTTTTTTTTATCATAGATAGAAATAAATTTTTAATCTTAATAAAATAATATCATGTATTAATTTAATATCAAATTTAAGGAATGCAATTTCATGAGTACTGAATATAATATAGGTTTTGATTATTCTCATAAAAATAAGCTAATAATAGAGGACCCCGGATTCACTGATTTTATTGAATTTCTATTTAATTCGGATTTAAAATTGGGAAAAATTGAAGCGGGAATTACTTACGAAAAATTATCTGCTTATAATGTATTTATTATAGGTGTTCCGGTTGCTGAATCTTATCTAACCTCGGAAGAAATTGAGGATTTATTGAATTACGTTAATGATGGAGGGTCGCTTCTAATTATAAACGATAAAGGAGGAGACTACGAGAACAAAAATAATTTATCCGAGTTAACAAAACATTTTGGAATTAAATTCAACCACGATCAGTTATTTGATAACGAAAATTTCTCGAAAGATAATTCGCGTCCGATAATTAAAGAATTCAAAAAACACTTTATAACTCGAGATATTACTCAAATTATTCATTCTGTGGGTTGTACTTTAGAAATTGATAAATCAGTTGAAAATGAGGATATCGATGTTAACGCGGTCGCGTTTTCATCTGAAGAATCTGCTTGGCACAAATATTTTGATGGAGAAGAATGGGTTGATGAACCTGTTAAAAGTTTACCAATAATAGCAATCGGACATCATAGTATGGGAAAAATTGTAGCCATAGGGAACTTGTCTCTTTTTTCTGGCTTCCACGATTCATACGGTATTCACGCTGCTGACAACTTTAAATTAATTTCTAATGTAATCTCTTGGCTTATGAATAAAGCTCATTCTCAAGAAGCACAGTTATCGCAACCCATATACACGGCTATTCCCATTGAACAAGATCTATTTTATTGGATAAAAGAAAAACTTGACGAAGGACGATGGAACACCGTAGAAGAAATCGTTAACTTTGGGCTTAAAGTCGTTAAATTTAGAATGAGAAAGCACGACTCTCAAGAAGAATAGAAAAAAGATCTCTTTAGTTCAATTCATCAATGTTTTTATATCAAGACATCTAATTCATCTTAAAGAAACTTAATTTTAGATAAAGGATTTTATTATGGGTCATTTTAACAAAGAAGGTAAGTTTAATGAAAATTCATACTTGATAGATGCAGAATTCATGAAGCTAAAGGGGACTTTTTCGTTGTATCTTTTAGAAAATGATGGAATGCGGATGTTAATTGATGTTGGAGAAACGTTGGCTGCAAGAAAGATCGTCAAAAAGCTTAAAGCCTTAGGACTTTTCCCAATCCATAAGATCTTACTTACTCACGCGCATTGGGATCATATTCAAGCACTCCCTCGAATCTTAAAACAAATGGAGGGAGAAGAAGTTGAAATATTGGCACATAAAAATGCTCTTGGCATTTTAAAAGATCCTGAGGAAATGAACAAATATTTTGAGTTTATAGTAGAACCTATAGAAAACATAACTCCCTTGAAAGAAAATGATACTATTGATTTGAATGGGTTTGAACTTAGTATTTACGAATTTTTTGGGCACACGCAAGATTCAATTGGCGTATACGATAAGGTACATAAAAACATCATCATAGGAGATGCGATCATGGATCTCTTTGAAAATGAGACTTATTTCCCCACACTATATGGGCCACATTTTGATGAACAATCATTATTGAATTCATTTGATAAACTTCAAGGAATGAAAGATCAATTGGAATCTATCTCTCTTGCCCACTTCGGCGTGTATAGTGGTGATGATTTTCAGAGAATTTTAAATGGTCTTAAAGCCAAATACTTGAATGCTAAAGATTCAATCATAAAGTGGTATAATGAAAATCCGGATGGTGATTACGTAACTGAAAAATATCAAGAACACATCATCCCCAATTCAAAAATATTTCCCAAAGAAAATCTTGGGGGAATACATTGGCTTATTGTGCAAAATATTAAAGCTTTAAAAGCTGCAGGCTTCATTAAATAAAAATAAATAATTTCATTTTTCCATTAGTTTTGGTGTTTCTCATGATTATAACTGATAAAAAAGAGTTATTGATTGGAGTCTTATCCGATACGCACATCCCACATAGGACTACCATTTTTCCTGAAATCGTGCTAGGAGATTTTAAGAAAAGAAATGTAGATTATGTATTTCATCTGGGGGACTTTACTGAGTATAAAGTGTATAAACGCCTTGTTGATGAATTTGGTAAGGAAAAAATTATTGCTGTTCGAGGTAACATGGATTTTGACCAAGAATTAAATAATATTTTACCCGATAAAATAGAATTGGAGATTCTTAGTCATAAGATCTTAATGCTACATGGAATGGGTGGACCTAACATGATAATAAAAAGATTAATCAAAAAGTTGGATTTAGATAATTCAGATTATGATATCATAATATTCGGTCATACTCATCGCCCAGTAAACGAAGAAATACAATTAACATTAAAGAAAGTTTTATTTTTTAATCCAGGTACTACAACACCAATCGATAACAAGTTTACAGTGATAAGTTCATATGGTTTCATTAGAATCTCTAAAGATAAGGTTGAAAGAGAAATTATATATTTATAAAATATTCAAAATACGAAGAATTAGATTAGAACATAAAGCTGATAAAATGAATGAGTAGAGCTTAAAAGTACTATTAAAAATTAGATTTATAAGATTTTAAAATTAAGGTCTGATTATGAGCTTTCCATAGCTTTGCCACTCAATTTTTTGTAGTGGTTAAGCACGGCTTGTCTGGCGGCATATACAAATGCTCTTTTTACGTTAACTCCCGTAATAGCGATAGTTTCGTAAATCAAGGTGTGGTCCATCTTGGCGGTATCTAAAACCTGTCTAATTTTTGATATCTCGACGATGTCTTCAAGATCTCTTTTATTGGCTAACACTACCAGAGGTACTTCTGGGGGGTCAAATGGGGCTGGGGGAATTAATTTATCACCGTAAAACTTCAATAGTTCTTTTAAAGACCATATATTTTCTTGAAATTGGTCAATTAGGGAATCGAAAGTGAATATTACGGCATCGGTGCCCTTCAAAACGGTCTGGCGTTGGAATTTATGTCTGCGCTGGCCAGCAACGGTATATACTTGAAAAACTACGTTAGATACTCTTGCAACTACCCGATCAAAAAACAGAGTTCGTCCAGTAGGGTCCTGAATTTGTTGCATGTCCCCACTAGCTAGTCCTTCACGATGGTAAACCCACTCTAATGCGGTAGTTTTTCCGCCGAGCGAAGGACCGTAAAAACAAATCTTAAAAACTAGCGTTCCATCTCCTCGTCTACTTGGCATTGATTAAAACCTCGATTATAATAAAAAAGTCAAGTTTGATTTTATAGAATTATAGAACTAATAATAATTAATATATATTAAATTTCGCAAATCAAAAACTTTGCTATTATTAAAAATTCAATTAATTCTAACTGAATGTAATTAATTCTAGTATCCATATATCACGAATAATATTTGAAGTTCCTTTTTTTAAAAATGAGGTATTAAGTTCAAGTTTAGCTTTAGTAAAAGGGGTTATGATATTGAGTATTTTGTTGAGAAAAAATGGTTTTTTCCTTAATTTCCTTATCGATCAATCCTTCGATGTGACAAAGATATTCGTATTCGTCTTTTAAACAGAGTGTAATTGCAACTCCGCGTTTATTCATGCGAGAAGTTCTCCCTATTCGATGGACATAATTCTCTGGGTATTTTGGAATGTCGTAATTAAAAACATGTGAAATATTATTGATATCCAAACCTCTAGCTGCAACATCTGTGGCAATGAGTAAGTTAATCTTATGCGCTTTAAAAGCTTTCAAAATTTTTTCTCTTTGATGTTGAGACAAGTCTCCAGAAATAAGATCCACATTATATATGAAATTATCTAACGACTTTAACCTCTTGCTCAACCAAGACGCAGTTCTTTTCGTGTTCACGAAGACTAGAAGGTGATCTGGTTTTTCTCTCCTCAGTATTTTAAGGAAAGTTTTTAGTTTATCTCCATATCTGTCAATCAGATAATAGAACTGTTTTGTGTTTCCAACAGTCAAATTATCTCTGCTTAAGTTTAAAAATTCGAAACTATTTTTCGAATATTGTTTCACTAATTCTCTGATTCTATTGTCAAAAGTTGCAGAGAATAGCATGAATTGGTAATCCGAATGAATTTGATTTAAAATGTATTTCACATCTGGAGTGAAACCCATATCAAACATTCTATCAGCTTCATCAACGACAACAAACCTAATTTCATTTAATCTTAAATTTCTTCTTTTGTACAAATCAATAATTCTTCCTGGAGTTCCAATGATAATATTTATGCCGTTTTCTAGTTTATTTATTTGATTATTTATAGAAACTCCGCCATAAATCGGAAATGCTTTTACTCTTGAATCTCCCAAATCTCTAACTACTTCGTATATTTGATTTGCTAACTCCCTCGTCGGGACCAAGATTAAAGCTTCATTACGCGTAAATTTAAGGTTTTCTATTATTGGAAGTATAAAAGCTAAAGTTTTGCCACTACCTGTTCTCGCTTGAGCCATTATGTTTTGGCCCTTTAAGATTAGAGGTATAGCTTTTAGTTGGACAGGCGTGGGTTTATTTATGTTAACTTTTTTTAACGCGTTAGCGTTATGTTCGTTAATTCCTAATTCTGTAAAGTTCAATTTATTTGTTCACTAAAAAAATCTTTCTTTTCTCACTCTAAATCAAGTATTTAAATTATTTGTGAAAGATAAACTTTACTAAAATTCTAATTTTTGATAAAAATGGTATATAGATTTAATTTAATTTACAATTAACTCTTAAAAACAACTTCTTTGGTCAAATTATCCAGTTTCATTAGCTTTTGATAGATAAAGGTTCTAACCTTCTCAGGAGTTATTTTTGGGTTGTTGAATACTAAATCTTGTACTACGGTATGATATTTCTGGCTTTTTTTTGCCAATTTTATGTGGAGTTCATTCTGTTCGTCGTATAATGGAATTGGAAAAGAGAAAGGTCTTTTATGAATGTGCCTACTCGATTTTATGAGCTTAATGTTTTTCGAAAGTATTAGAGAGTTGAAAATTGCCGATAGATAATGCGCCTCGTTTTGTGAATCGGTGGAATAGTAGTAATTTTCTGAACAAATTATTATTTCCTTTTCTTCGTTATCGATAACTGCCGATTTCAGACGGGAACCACTTGCGTTGTATACGACGATATATTGTTTGTTATTAATTTGTTTGGTTAATTTATTCCAATAATTCAAGTTTGAGAAAAGATTATCGATTTCGCTCGTTTCTACCTTGTTTTCTCTATAAAATTTATTAAGCTCATTGTAAAACTCTAAAGCTCTTGGATTATTTTTAAGGAAGGTCTCGTCAAATTCAAAATTTTCGTTAATTGGCAAAAATACGCGTTTAAATCGCTTTATACCGAATGGTATTAGATCTTTGTTTAAAAAAGCCTTAAAATTGAATTTGTTTTCAATTTTTTTATTTTGAAAAGAATACCTCCAATTTTTCTTAGCGCGTAATTTAACTTCAGGATCGGAAGAGATTTGTAGATATTTTTCATTTTCCCCGTCTATTTTAAAAAAGACAAGCGCTCGAGGTACCAAAGTCGCCCCTTGAAGGAATTTACGTCTGTATTGACTTTCTGAAAGCGTATTTAAGAAATTTAGATCTTGTTCGGGTAAAATAATTTTTGCTCCCTTCTCGTCGAATGCTAAGCTAGAGTAAGTTGTTGCTCGTTGAATTTCAAGAGCGCTATCGTAAATTTTAGTCTTAATTGGATATTTTTCGGAAATTGGAATTTCCGAACTTCTTCCGATATATTTTGCTTTTAGACAGATATGCTCTACGTTAAAGAAATAATTGTTAGGAAAATCCCATATTTCAATCTTATTAAAAACTGAAAACGCGCGGAACTTATAGCAATGATCTCCGTTTAAAATGCTCTTAGTAAGAACAAAGAATATACTTCCTCCAATTTTTAAGAATGCTATAGGGATCGCGTAAAAAAAAACTGCTGCTAGTTCAATGTGGGTGATGTATTGACTTTGGGGCTTAATTCCTAACGTTTCAGATAGCGTTCTAATCTTTATTTGGTACTCCTTATTGACAATGTCTTTGTAAGTTAACCACGGAGGGTTTCCAATAATTAAGTCAAACGAATGATAAAGCTCCGATAAACGAATCTTAAGGTTTTTTTTGTTCTGGTCGGGAAAAAGAGCGTCTATTAGAAAAATATTTATTTTGGGAAGTTTATAATTTTCTGCTTTGTAATAATCGAAAAGTAGCAATAATATATTTGCCTTAGCCGTCAAGGTTGCTAATAGGTTAATATCAAAGCCGTAAATATTTTCAATCGCATCAAATTTTTCATTTTTTTTAACGTTAGAATTGAGGATTTTGATAATGATCTCTATTAAAAAACTACCAGAACCGCAGGAAGGATCTAAAGTCTTTACACCCATTTCGTAAAAATCGTCAATCATTTTTTTAGCGAGTTCAGGTGGAGTATAGAATTCTCCTAATTTATGCCTTGTTATGATAAAAAAAACTTGCTGATACAATTTTTGGAAGAGATCGTGATAAGCAAAACGAGAATCTTTTAATAATACGTGTATCTGGTTAATAACATCTTTTTTGAGATCTGGACAAAAAAAATATTCTAATTCGCTTAAGTTATGATTCTGATAAATATCTTTGAGGCTTTCCTCTCCTTGAGCGTTTAATTTTCTCACTATTAAAAGCTTTAGAATTAGTGCGAAGTAGGAATGTTTTAGAAAAAGAGAATGATCAATATCATTTCCATAAATGCGTTTAAAAATCGATTTCCAAAGTCGATATTTCTTTTGGAACTCTAATTCGTCTAATTTCGCTTGTTTTTCAAGAAAATTAGTGATCTCGTTATAAAAAACCGAATTTATTCCAAAGAAATTCAAAATCTTTTTCGAATCAATTACTTTTTCGTACTCAACCATTCTTTATCTTTGCATGGAACCAATAAAAATGCTGGCATTAGAATAATAAAATATTCTTGGACCATTTTTTTGTTAAAGAGCATTCTGAATTCTTCATGTTTTAAAGGCGGTGCTTACGACATATCAGAGGAATTGATAATGCAGAACCATCGCTAAATCTAAAATGCTTGTCGACAACAAATTTCTCAAGCTTCTTATCAAAGATAAAAAATTCGGAGCCTTCTGTAATTGTAAGAACTCTTGTTAGGGGATTATCGTCATCTTCGCAAACAATTTTATATAAATCAACCAAGGATTTTGAATCTAAACCAACTCTTTCTAACTTCGCTTCGAGATTCGTGGCGTGAGAAAGAAAATTTACCGCCAGCAAATAACCGCTCGACGTATGGAACGCCCTACCATCTTCACTCTCCACAACTTCGCTAAAAACATAATAACTGATTCCGCTAAAATCTTTCCCATCCAACAAAAAGGACATTAAATCGTGATATTCGCTATTTGAATGAACGAAGTAAAGCCAATCTACCATAAATTTTATTCCTCCATTATAATAACAAAAAACAAGTATTTAAAGTTATAGGTAATCTGCGATACTTGGTTGACCCGGATTAACGTCAGTCTGCTTTATAAGTAGAATACGACACGGATTTTGAAGAAGATTTAGAGCTTAAAATGTTATGGAGAAAAATACGAAGAAGTAAAATCTCTTTTTCTTGATTTTATAGCTAGTTTTGAAGTAGAATACGACACGGATTTTGAAGAAGATTTAGAGAAATTAAGCAATATTTTTGAAACGATTCACGATTTTTACGAAGGATGTAGTTACCGTTTAGAGAACGAAGAACCAAAAAAAGAATACAAAGAAATAGTTCAAATCGCAAAAAAAATATACGAAACTCTTGAAAACCAAAACGTTAAATGAGGAAACAACTATGGTAGAAAAAGCTCAAACGATAAGAAAAGTAGTAAGCCAGAAGACCTTAGACTCCAAGAAATTCATAGTGGGCGCTAAGGGAGAGAGAGTAAGATGCGAGTTTTGTAAGGGGAAAGTCGTGGACATAATAAGACACTTGCAGAAATGCCACCGAAATCCGAGCAACGCCCCTAAGATCGAAGTCGATTGGGAGTATTTGGAGCAATACCAAGAGTTCGAGAACTATTTAATTAAAGACCCTCGCACCGAAAAAGCGAAAGAGTTTAACCAGATTCTCGCCCCTAAGGGCAACCCTTTCGAAGAATTCGAGGTAAAAATGTTGGATTACGCAATCAACCTACCTAAAACCCATAAAGACAAGATGATAAACCAGAAACTCGACGAAATATTGACCGCAGGCATCGAATTAAGGCTTTTGAACAAAGAAGAGTTCCTCGACAAGTTAAAGGACAAAGTGAGGAAGGGATATCACCTCTACCTATTTGATCGGCTAAAACCTACCACTATCGAAGAGATCGAGCAAAACGAAGGTATTTTGTGGCAAGATCAAAGAAAGTCTGTAAAAAAAACCAGAGGGTATTAAATTATGGCAAAAGCAGAACCAACCAAAAATTACGACAATACAAGGATTTTAAAGATATTGCTAACAGCCAAGATTTTTTCGCTTTTTTTAGATTTTTTTTTAGACCAAATCTACTACAGGCACAAGAACGGATACCAAGCGTCTTTAGGAGAGTTCGTTGGAAGGTCGTGTCGCGTCGCCCCTCTTAGAAACACGCTACGAGAAGCGATTAAAGACTGTTTTGAGTTCATGGAAGCCCACAACGACAAACGCCTTTTAAAGATTCGATTAGACGAGCAATATTTTGCTCAGAACTTGGCAACTTCTATTTTTGAATCAATTACTTTTTCGTTCTCAACCATTCTCTATCAAGTATAAAATCCCAATCAAATATATCTTCAGAATTAGACTTATCATCTATCTTTGGCTCTAAAAAAAGAGCTTCAATTTTTTCATTCTTTCGTATTTTTTTACCTACTGTGTTTCCTGTCATCTCTTACTATTTTTTACACATTTATGACTTAAAGATTAATATTTCCTTAGATTACTTTACTTACTTACCACGCATAAATGACGGGAGCATTAAGCTAAAAATTTCTGCTATTTTTCTCAACTTAGCAGCTTCCTTAATTATAGTAATAATCAAAACCGATTTTTCAAGTTCTTCCTTAACTAAAGAACCGCCCGAATAAATAGCTTCTTCAGAATTGAAAACTAACAAATACCTGACATTAGGATTGTTAATAATACTTACTCCAGAGGTTACTTTTAAGTCATCGTATACTTCTTGAAAAGCTTTTGGAATGCTTCCTCTATCGTTAGTAATTATTAAAATTGGAATTCCTTTCTGAGTTAACTTCTTTACCTCATTAGCGTAGAATCTATCGATTTTAGGCGAGACAATATTTAATTGTTGTTTTGTTGAAGTAATTAGACTAATTAAACGCTCGTTAAGTATATTCTTGCCTTTAGGGCCCCCTGAAGATTCCAAATTTATCATTCCTACTAGCGATAAAACCTTACTCTCTAAGTTTTGAACTTCTCTTCTGAGACGGTCGTTATCAACCCGGAGTTCAATAATTCTATCAGACAAATCTATCAACTAATTTTTTATAATTTTAATTTTTAATATGAATAATTTAATATAATACTTTAACTTAATTTTTTCCACGGCTTTCCAAAAAGCATATAACTTGATATTGCTAAAGAACCTTTTAAATCGATGTGTTTAGTTCTATCCTCAGCGGATAAGTCTTTAAAGTTTTGTTCTACGAGTTTAGTCATTTTATTTGCCATACATGCTTGGCGAGCTTTTAAGAGCGAAACTCCTTGGCTCCGATAACTGAATAAATTAACGTAAAAATTAGCGATTATTTCTTTGGTTTCATCGTCAAAAATAGGATAATTTCTCGATATAATGCCTATGATTTTATCGTAATCAAAATGTTCTACAATTTCTCCGAAAGTTCTTGAAGCATTTTTTAACTTCTGTCCTTCAACATCATATATTTGAGAGTTGAAAAATAAGAAAGGTTTCATATTAGATTTACTCCCTTGCATTGAATTGTTGATATCGTTAAATGTAACGATTTCGTTGTCGTTAGTCAGAAAAAAACTATCACGGGGATTCCATTTGGAGTAAAAGATATTTCCTACAAAATGGATTATATGGTTCGCTCCGCCAGCGATATGTGATAAAATGTTTTCTCGAGTCGAGTTAGGTCCTGCTAAAACGGTTATTTGGCTTATTTCTTCTCGATTATTAAAGAATTCTGTAATGTAATTAAATTCATTTATTCCAGCTTCAAAAGGAAATATTAGCTCTTTAGATTTAAGCTTTTCATTCCATCTAACTGGCTTTGAATTATTAATGCTTTCTATTATAAGTACATCAAATTTTTTCTGGACCTTTAAACCTTCTTTATTTTCTTCAACATCACGACCAAAAGTTATACCCCCTAATGGAGGCTCTCCAATTATGTAACTAATGGAATATTTTAATAAGAAAAAGCTTTTATCGTAAATTAAATCGAATGGGATGGTCATATCATCTAAAATAAAATAAATTTCTGGGGTAAAATTTAAAGCCTTTATCTCAAATTGTTTAAAAAAAGTTCTTATTTTATTAGGAAGAAAAACATATAACAATCGACCAAATTCTTTTAATGTAAAGTTGTACTTTTTCTCTAGGTTATCAGAGAAGATATCGTTGTAAATGTCAAGAATATGAGCATCATTCCAATATTCGTCAAGAATTTTCCCTTCAACTATATTATTTTCTTTAGAAATCATTCGAATAGATATTGACCCTTCAGTATTTATCCTAAATATCATTTGTTTTATTATAAATCCTTCTTCAAATCCCATAAAAAAAAGATCATCTTCTCCAAAAGAATAAATATCTCTCTTAAATGATTCTGTTTCGTTATACAGTAGAAGCGGATCGGTAATCAACGCTCTCAAATTTTTTTCTAGGTACGGTAATATTTTTTGAGCGAGATTGAAATCCTTTTCCTCATATAAAACACGATAGAACATCATTCTCCAGAAATCTCTCTGCTCTAATGAGAAAAAAATTGACTTAAATTTCCATAAGAAATTACAAGTGTAAAAATAATGATATAATTGGGCGTTATTTTGAGGTATTTTCAGATGAGTGTTTAATTTTTCAAGAGATTGTAATAGATATTTTTTCTCTTTCATTTCTACGAATTTTTTGGAAGCCTCAACCCATAATTCAATTAAAATATTATCGTATCCAAGGTCTGTTTGGTACATAAACAGATCTTCTAAGAAATCATAGATATCAAAAGCTATTTCAAACCTATTCCTTGAAATTGCGAAACTTATGAATTTCCTAATATATGTAACTGCGTCACCGTACGATTGAAATTCGCGAATTTTGGAAAATAGATTTTTAATGATAATGATTATCCAAGTGTATTCTCCAATATCGTTTAAATAGTAGATTAATTCCTCTAACTCTACTAAAATAGTATTAAAATTTCTATTATTTATAGAGATTTTGCTTAAATTACTAAATTCATTTTTTAAATATCCTGGAATCCGATTTACTAATATATTCTTCATATATTTCACGAAATCTTCGGAATTATCTATGAGGTGATAATCCATATTAACATTTTCTATAAAAATATAAAGAAACAAAGCCCTTTTCCCAGGTTCTAGTTTAAATATTGTTCTGCCTAAAACTTCCATACTTAAATGAAAATATTCCTGTGGGATAACAGATTTTCTTAAATACATTAAAATTATTTGTAATTCAATCAGTTTAATATATTCCTTCCTTTCAGTCACTTTAACACAGAAAGAGTTTATGAATTTAGTTATACCCATTTGAGATAATTCGTCCATTGTAATAAACGATTTCAATAAGTTGGTGACAAAATTATTGAAAAGATAGAAATCGTCTAATTTTGATAAAAACGAGAAAAATCTTTTGTAAGCGTCTATGTATCTAATAACATCTACTTCGGTCCCCTCGTCAGTTTTACGCGTCAAGGAATTGATGTATATCCACCAAGAATTTGATATTATCATGGTTAATTGGTGTTTTTTCTGGATATCGAGCCAATCTGTTTTTTCTATCTCAAAATACAAATCAGTTAATAAGCGATCAGCCCATAAATGATTAGCTGATTGCAACAATCTTCTTCCTTGTATTATTCTTTGTTGAAAATCTTTTAAGAAATTTGATTTTAATTTTAAGTTAATAGACATTGAAACCATTTAGGCTAATTATTTTATTTAATATTTTGAGAGCTCGTTTGATCATTTTGTTTTTGATTAGAATCTTGAAGATTAGGGTTATTTAACCATCCTTTTTTTAATTGATCTTTCGAATAAAGAACTGAAGCCCCTATCCAGCCCATATTTTCCCTTCCTGAGGCTGCCACTACTTTGATTTTATTTTTTAGCTTTTCCGAGAAGTGTTTCTGTAATTCTACTGTTAATCTTTCACTCAAACCAGGTATTAAGCTACTTCCCCCCGAGAGGATAACATTTGAAAGAAGTTCTTCCCAGTTTTCTCTATCCCATGTCTTTATTACTTTAGAAATAGCCTCAGCTAGACCAATATAATCAACATGAATGATCTTCGGATCAAATAAAGGTTCTGATAGTAAAAACCGTTCTGAGTTTAATTTTAGCTTAGTACCATCTGGTAAATCTACTATCCGATCGTATTTGGTTAATCCTTCTTTTACTCTTTTTTTTTCTCCAGTAGGATCTAATATACATAAAGACAATCGTTCTTTAATCTCTTTTGCGATTTCCTTATCAAGATAAATGTTTTTTCTAGCGCCGATTTTGCTTAAAATTAAATTAAGAAGATAGCTAGTTAAATCTTTTCCGGTAATTGGAAACATATCACGCGCCATTATGTTGGTAAATCCATGAAAGATTGTAGAGATATACGTATTAGATTCCCCAATATTAACGATTACGCCACTAGATTTCTGTAAAGTGGATAAAATTGCCTGGCTCTCCGATAAAAATAGAAGATAAGGGAATTTCAACAAGTTGAAGTAAATTTCTTGAAGCTTGGTTTTTTCTAACTCTGATTTGTAAAATGGAGTAATAATGATTATTGGTTGTTTAAACCGCAACTCTTCTGATATATTTAATTGTTGATAGTAATGATAAAAAAACTTTAGAAGAATGTTATAATTGTTTTCTTTTCTAAATTCGTGTATTTTTAAGATGCTCTTATATTTTAAGGCATCATGTCCTACTAAATGGGCTTGATTATTCGTATCTAAAAAAATATCTTCTAATCCATTAATCACATCTGATTTGAATAAGTAATCAGAAATATCGACATATACGCTTGGAGCAATAATGTCCGGAAAATCGTCTCCAGCCCATCCCATCCTAAAATTATTGCAACCTATATCTAGAATTAATGGGAGTAATTGATCGTTATCGGTATCTGACATATTTTTTTTAATTGTTTAATATTAAAATAATCTTGAGTAAAACCTTTATTGTTGATGGATGAATTCATCCGATAATTTTTTTAATTGATATTCCTTCACTTGCAATTCTAATAACCCTAAAACCATTTTAAATTCACTGGACATAGATTCAATGTCTACGCCTGCAATCTTTTCAACTTCCTCGCGTTTTATCTTAAATTGTTCCAAATTGTATCGAATTTTATCGTATGAGTTATTTATCGTCGTAGATAAGTCTTCGGTGTTTTTCTTTGTTATCTTCCTCATCTTTCTAAGTATTGAAAGGATAGAAGATATAGAATTCTCCCATTGGTTATAACGATCTACATAACCTTTAAATACTTCTTCAAAAAAATCAGCTAATTTAACGTAAATATCGTCTTTCTTAGAGAAAGAGGGGGTTTCAATGGTACTGGGGGCAGGAGTAGGAATCTCCACTGTCATTTCTTCTTTTTCTTCAGAATCTTTTGGAACAGGCTCTCTTTTTTGGAGAGGCTTTCTCTCGGTAAGCGGAACTTCTTCTATCATGTAATCTTCTGCTATTTTCTTCTTGACTTCATAAGAAAGCTGAGGCGAAATTTTTTCTTCTTCTTCTTTTGGAGAAATAAAACCTTCATCTTCACTGAAGGCTTTAAGTAATCCTTGCAAGGTTGATTCTGTCTTTTTCGACGTTTTCAAGATGTTATCTAAAGTGTAGATAGGAACTTTTTCTTCTATTTTTTTTTCTTTCTTCTTTTTTTTAGCCATAAGACTTAAACATCAACTTTACAATTCTGAGATATATATTATTCCAAAGATAGAAATTCTACTTTAACTGCTTGTCCTTTTTCTAGTAAAATTTTTTCGAGTTCTTCTGAAGGAAAACTTGGACTTTCGGAAATTACCGTCCACACAGCCGTTTTGTTTTTTTCAACGATAACGGCTTCGCTATACATCATACTTAGTTTTAAATCTCCAAAAGTGGTTGCTAATTTTGCTAACGCTCCAGGTGTATCTCCCATAGTAATTCTTAATTTGATAAGATTACTCTCATCTCGTAAACCAATTGGAGATATTTTTATTTCTTTAGCTTCAGAGTCGCTAACCATCATTAATTGGGAATTAGTGGTAATTCCTAAGGACTTTCTTACGATTTGTGGAATAACTATTCTACCACGTTCGTCTATTGTAAGAATTTTAACTTCTTTCATTGGCTTGACACAAATTATGTATTTTTCTTATAGTTAATATTAAATTATAAGTATAAAAATTTTATAGAAAGTGAATAAAGAGAAAAAGGAATTTAAAATAAAATCGTAGTTTTCTTAGTATTATTATTCATCTCAGATTCGTTTGGAAAGACTATTTAATTAGACTTTTATGATATAATACTAAAAAAAAACCGGGGTTCACAGGCGATATCATTAAAAAAATTGAGGAGACTTGGAGTTTAAAAAATATCAGGAATTACTTGGGTTAATTTAAATAATTCTTTTTTTTTAATATATATATCAAAAATATTATAGGGTGGGCTGAAAAAGATATTGATGTTAAGTTCTGATGATTGTGATTTTTGGGAAAGCCTTTTGTTAGAAAAGGTTTTTGACATCTCATACGAAAGATACCACAATGATCTTCTTACTCCATCCCTTCTTCAGGAAAAAACAGTTGATGCTATGGATTTTCTTGACGATATTAAAAGTGGTTCAATAAAACTACCAGAAGAATATCATTTAAAAGATAAAGAGTATATCTCGATAGGGTATCAAATTTTAGCATTACTTATAGTTCAAAAAGGTGCACATTTGCCAGAAAGACTGAGGGATGAAGTACTTAGAACAACAACATGGGAATATGATTCCAGATGGGGATGGGGTTCAAAGAATGAAAAAATACGGAAGTTTTTTTTGAATGATTTTAGATCTCAAATTATAAAATATGAAGATGGGAATATACCTTGCTTCAGAAATTTAGACATCAAAAATGATGACCAATTTGACGTATCTTCTATTGGATTAGATCAGCTTTATGAAAATATAAGATTGAATAGGTGTTTTATTGTAAAGTATATTAACCTTCAATATTGTGATCTTCATCAAGTTCCTGATGAGATCTATGAATACAAATTTCTAAAAACACTAAATTTAAGTAACAACAAAATTAAAAAAATACCCTCTAAGATAAAACTTTTAGATAATCTCGAGTTTTTTTATATAAGCTACAATAGATTGAAAAGAGTACCGCGAGCAATCGGTAATTTAGATCATTTAAAACGATTAAACCTTAGCCATAATCAAATTAGATATTTACCCCAGTCAATGATTAAGCTGACAGACTTAGAAAGTATTAATTTGTATAAAAATAAAATCCAAACATTGTCAAATGATTTTAAAAAACTAAAAAAAGTTGTCTATTTAGGTTAAATTTTCCTTTGAGGGGATTAATATCAAGAGAAGAATTTTTAAAAAAAAATAGGAGGATTTTGTCTTTATTCCTTGTGGGCTTTCATCTTTATGGTTAGATCTCGAGCTCGTTTGGAATACCAGATTAAAAGCTCTCCCGCATCTGCTGGTTCGAAATATTCGCCACCACATAAATGGGATGCACGAGTCATCAACTCCCGATCTGGATTCCCTAAACCAACGATATATAATATAACATTAGGCATTTCGGCAAACACCTTTATTGATTTTAGGAAGCTTTCAGGATCCGTTGGTACACCATCAGTTAACAACACAATCATAGTGGGCTGTGGATTACCTAGACTCATTTTATCGAATTCGGTTAAAACTTGGTGAGCTTTTACCATTGCTGAACACATATTTGTACTTTGTCCGTACGCATTCCCTATACGATCTACCACCATCCTTGCCGCGTCCTCTAAAACACCTTTCTTTCCGCTTGCCGAGTCCATATAAAAACTATTTCCGAAGGGGAGCAATTGTGCTTCATCTGCAAAGCGAATTATTGACACTTTTTCGCCAAAACCGCGTCCAACTTTCTCACTTAAGAAAAGAACTGCTGCGAAAGCTGCAGAAATTCTCCTAGGGACATTAACGCCTTCTTTGAAATGTTTTAAAAATTCTTGAATCTCTCGCGATTCCATTGCTGCTTTAATCCCCTCAATTGCGGGGGCAATATTTCGGATAAGTACATCACGGGCCATCATGGACCGGCTAATGTCAATGATTAATATTGCATTGAATGGAACTAAGCCTGTAGGACTCAAATTTATTGCGGTATTTTCATTAACTTGTGCTAATATGTCGCCTGTTAGGTCTGGAGTAGTTCCAAGAATTGAGCACGCTATATTTACAGCGTTCCATCTTAATTTTATTCCTTTAAAGATTATGTAATTAGCTAACCAACCTTTTAACGAGTCAACATTCTGCCGGGCGGTGCTAATAATCTCCCACACATTTTCGCCTGAGATTGGCGAAATTCCAAGCGAGATGTTTTGTAATGGTATTATTGGTCGAACATTTTTGGACACTTTAATGTCAAAGCTTCCTATTCCAGAAGCTTCCAGAATTTCACTATCGATAATGATGGTGTTGTCTGGTACAGATTCTAGTATTTCTACTTTCCCAGCTCCAATTGCCCCTGTAAGCTCGTCCTCAAAGGCAAGTACGTTATCTTGTACAAGTGAAAGAGTGTGCTGCGTTCTAGGGCTTACAAGCGTGTATCCCATTAAATTCGGTTGTGATTGTACTTCTAACATAATTTGAGACGCTCTTTGAACGGGAGGTTCGGTGGAATAAACTACAATCTGTTGGGATTGAATATTTGTGTCTTCTTTAGTATCTCTACTCATTCTAATTTCCGTAGGACCGATCATTCCCTGATCAATCCGGGCAGAACCCATAACGCGGGTAAGTGGATCTTCCCATGCTATTAACATACTTTGCCCAAGACCTAATTGTTGGACAACTGTACTACTAAGCTGAACTCTCCCACCTTCAATAGAATTATCTACAGTTGGAGTTAATACAATACCATTTTTTTGGCTTCTTAATATATTAACATCAATTCTATTAGAGTAAGGATCAACAGGAGCGGTAGTTACACCAAATTCTTGTCCAGGAGTAGGGAGTGGGGCTCGACTTGGGATAGGCTGAGGTATCTGAGGTGGTGGAACTTGTGGTATAGGTGTTGGTGACGGGAGGGTTGGCGTCGGGGTTAATTGGGGTGATGGTGCTAAAGTCGGTTGAGGTGGTGGTGTAGGGGCTGGTTGTTGAGTTGGAAGTGGTATGTGACCCACAACAGGTTGAGGTGGTGGTGTAGGGGTTGGTTGTTGAGTTGGAATTGGTATGTGACCCACAACAGGTTGAGAATCTGACGGTGGTGGAGATTGAGGAATTGGTGCAGCAGTCGGTTGAGGCGTAGGTCTAGAAGGAATCAATTGAGTCGGTCTCGTTGGTAATGGAGTTAACCCTGGTTTAGAGGTTGGAGGGGGAGATACTACTGGTTTTAGAACTGGAACCTTCGGAATATGTAATTTAGGAGTAATTAAACCCGTACTACTCATTGGTCGGATAATTAACTCAACTCCAGTAAACTCGAGTGCATCTACAATGTTTTTTGAAACTTGCCCCGCAAAATCTAATACCATATTTGAAATTTCGATAACCGCTGTTGTCTTTTTGCTATTATCGGGATTTTCAATTTCAACTGAAGTTCCATTTTTAATTCCTAATTTAGTTGCATTATCTTGACAAATAACCACTTTTCCGGTGGTACTTTCGCTAATATCAACAAAAATCTTAATTTCAGACATGACCATCAATAATTTTTTTTTAAGTATATAAATATATGTCAGAGTTTATCTATTAAAAAATTCGCATAATATCTTCTTATTACAAATTTTTTAATAATAAAATGATATGTTTAAGGATATCTTTTTGAAATTTCTCCCGCGTAATAGCGGAACACAGTTACGATCTTCCCCAAATCTTCAATTTTTCTGCTTCCTCCCATGAGGAAAAACCTACCTGCTCCACTTAAAATTATAAACGACTTTTCTCCTCTTAAAACCACTTCTAACATATTCTCAAACCCTAATGATTGTATCGCATCATAACCACTTTGCATTACTACAGCACTTAAACTTGAAAATAAATCGGGGTCCACATCATAATCCGGGATGCAAGAAAAAGCAAGGCGTAAACCATCACGGGTTACTAAGGCAAGGGCTTCTAATTCAGTGTGCTCGGTAATATTACCAAGAAATTTCGATAGGCTATGTGCTTGATCTTGGCTTAAATCGCTCATTTCAATAATCTCTGGCTTTTAATTGATCTTTTTATTATTCTTTAATTAATATAAAATAGAAGTTTCGAACTTAAAAATTTATATTATTCAATTAATAGGTTAAATTGTTTTAAAGTTTAATTAAAACTCATTAAAAAATGAAATAAAAGAATATAACTAAAGAAAAGTTTTATTTGCCTTCGAGCTGAGATTTAATCTGGTTTTTTAAAATCTCTTTCTTAGATTTGTACTCTACTTTAGCGTCCATAGGTCCACTTGTATGTTTAAGAAATTCTATTGCTAAAATCTTCCCATTCTCTGATAAAATTCTTGGAGAATAATCCTCGGCAAAAAATACTCCTTCTGGAATGGCTCCAACCTTTGAAATTTCTTTTGATACTTGTTTTTCGCCCAAAAACGTTTGAACTCTTTCAACTACTGAGTATGCGTGATTCCCGATAATTATTAATTCTCTTTCAAATCCATCAGGTATTTTTATGGCTTCTAATTTTTGCATAATTTCGTTAAAATCAACGTGTGTTTCGTCTTTCATAAGCGTAGAAAACGACGATTCACCAGTATACAAAGGTCCTGTGTTCTGAGTCGCTCTATCTCTGGATCCGGCTATATTCATTCCCGATGCAGGTTCAGGGGTCCCAAATACATTTTTCTCTCTTAAAGGATGCACTGCTTGACCAGTTCTAGCTGCTGGTCTTTCTTCTGCTTTAATCTCTTTTGCAATACCTCCTTCGGTCTTCCCACCAATTAACTTTATAAAATCGGGGTCTTCTTCTCCCTCGTCGAGAGGAATAACCCCAAAATGCATGCCTACCTGACCGCGTATATCTTGGCTACGTTTTGCACCTATAAATTTCGACCTAACATTACTCTCAATGCCTTTCCATAAATAAACTTTACGGTATTCGTCAGAAACTATTACGTAACACTCAGCCGTCTTTAGAATATCTTTTATAGGGCCTTCTGTTTTGTTTTCTTCCGTGTTTCCATCTGGTAAAATTTTGAAAACTTGAGTTCCCATACTCTCAACCAACTAATTTTCTGTGTTGTAATAAGGACAATAAATTTATACTATTATAATAAATTAGGTGTTAATAAACTTTTATTAAAAAATAATTTGCACAAAACAAGCTATATAACCTTGTATAGTTGTTAGCTGACATTAAAATTGTTATTTAATTTTAATAATTTTATAAACTTAAAATTCCTTTATTAATGTTATTTATCATATCCATTGCCGTAAATCGAGGTCCTATCGTTTTCTTACAAAATTCTCCTATGTGACCATTCAAAAAAGCGGCAGAGCATGCAGATTGGAACGGATTATTTCCTATAGTTAAAAAACTAGCGCATAATCCAGCTAAAACGTCGCCAGTTCCGCCGATAGACATTTCTGGGCAGCCAGTTCTATTTATTTTTAGTTTTTTACCGTTGCTAATATAGTCATATGGTCCTTTTACCAATAACGTAACGCCTAGTTTCTTAGCTAAGTTAAATATCTCGGTTCCCCTCCGTTCTATTTCGTCATAGGGTGGTAGTTCAATACCCATCATAATTTTCAGTTCTCCTTCGTGAGGAGTTAAAATCACATTTTTTCCCTTTATCAAATCGAGATGGTTTTTGATTAATTTTAAAGCATCTGCGTCAATAACAATTGATTTATCCTTATTTTTAATTGGTTCTAATACTTTAATTAAGAGTTCCTCGCTTGCGTTTTCAGTTCCTAATCCCGGGCCAATAATAATTGTATTTGTCCAATCAACTAATGACAAAATTTCGTCTAAAGCTTTTATATTTAACCAATCTCCTGGATTTGTCCTTACTATCATATTTGGAGAATAACTTCTTACTACATCTCCAATGACTTCCGGAACATAAGTTATAACTAAATCACATCCAAAACGAATGCTTGATAATGAAGCGTAAGCAGGCGCTCCAGAATAATTCTTTGAGCCCCCAATAACTAAAACCCTTCCGAATTCTCCCTTGTGGTTATCGATTTTTCTTGATTTTAAAGTTGGGATTAAATCGCCTTTTCCAACAAAGATACTTGCTTCTTGTGGTATCCCAATAGATTTAACTACTATTTGATATTTTCCAGTTTTCATGCCTTTTTTAATTCTATGAAAGGTTATTACTAAATCCGTATTAACTGCTTTATCATGAACTTTTCCCGTATCGGGATTCATTCCGGAAGGCACATCAATAGAAGCAACTTTAATACGTTCTCTTTCTTTTTCCCGTATATTATTTATGAGGTCAATTGTTGATGTTATTGGTTCTCTAATGTGCCCTTTTATTCCCGTACCTAGTAATCCATCTATAATTAACCTATAACTTTGATCTTTTTCAATAATTGATTCAATCTTTTTTACATCCGTAGAATCTTTAATAAATTCTATTTTAATCGAGTAAGTTAGATTGTTAAATAATATGTTCCAATTGAGTTGAGCTTCTTTCGTTCTTATTTTATCAGGGCTTCCGACTAGGACTACCAATACTTTCGCTCCTAAAGAAGATAAATGACGTGCGATAACAAATCCATCTCCACCATTATTTCCCGTTCCACAAAAAATAGCGACCTTTGAGTTTTCCTTTAAATAACCCTGGGATACTATTTCTGTTGTGAAAGAATACCCCGCACATTCCATTAAATGGCTTTTTGGAATTCCTAACCACTCAGAATTATTGTCTAATATTGTCAATTCTTCGGAAGAAATCTTTTTTGAAATAAATCTTTCCATAACAATTAATTTTAAGATATTGAGATAAAAAACATTTTAGGTTTTGTTTAAAATAAAAAAAAGTAGTTTATAATTATTTCTACGCTAATTGAATAAAATTAAGTTATTCTGGCATCTTAAGACCTATCATTGGCAATGATTTTACTCCTGATAAGAAGGTACCATCTATAAAATTAATTCCTTCGATATCAGCATACCTAAGTCGAACTTTAGTGTTCCGTTCTAATAATTCTTCGTATTTACCTTCTTTAACTTCTACTAAAGATATAACTTCTATTTCATTTCCTATTGTTCTTGTTCCTAATTGTAAAATTACTTTTTCTAAAGATTTATCAGGTGGAAATTCTTTCGCTACTTCAAGATATCTTTTACCAACTTCTTTTACCTTACTAATTGGAAACCTTGTGGTTGACAAAACTAATACCATAACATTCACCTCTATTAAAATTTTATATATTGGATTTAGATGTGAGATTTATTAGGATAATTGTGTTTAAATATTTATCCAATTTTGTCAAAAATCATCACTTATTTTAAAAGAAATTATCGATTTAATTTTTCGAAAAGATGGTTTAGCTATTATCAAGAGGTTTTATAAATCGATTACTCAAATTTAAGAATAAGATTCCACTAATTCCAATCACTATAAGAACTACAAATATCCAAGTTGAAATTAATTCAAAACTATCGGGAATTATAAATCCAAAAATTGCTACAATCAATAAGGGGACCCCTAAAACAAAAAACAAAATTGAATAAAATTTTGACACTCCTTCTTTATCAACACTGAACTTCTTTCTCCGGATAGCTTTTTGAAATCCTTCATATCTATCAATCAAAAAGTTTAGCCAACCTACTTTCATTAAAATGCCAAGTACGCACAAAACGAGACCAATAGTTAATGCATAAATTTCCATACATAACAGAGAGAATAGATGTATTTAAAATTTGGTAATAGAGTGGTTGAAATTGAGTTGAGCAAGATGGGATAAACTTAAAAAATTAGATTAATCTCTTCTTAGATAATAATAACTATAAACTTTATTCATACCTAAATTCTTATATAGTTTCATTGCATTAAGGTTTTGTAGTTCTACTTGGAGCCAAATATTCTCGGCTCCATTCGATATCGCCCATTCTTTTATTACAGTTTTGAGCATAGAACTTGCGATTTTTTGACGTCTAAATTCTGGATTAACAAACACATCAGCGATGTAAAAATAATCATGAGGATTTAGTACACCCATTAGAGTTCCTATAGTCTCTCCTCGCCATTTAGCGATGACAAAACATTTTTTTGGAACAATGATTCTATTAGTTATCTCTTTTATTATCTCCTGATGGTATCTGTCTCTTTTCGTAAACTTCGCTAATAATGAGGAGAATTCATTTATTCTTTTATTATGAATCTCGTAGTTAAATTCGTTGTTAATGTGCTTTAAATCAAGATTTTGAACTTGCATTAACAAGGCATTTGTGCGATCCTGTTCAATATATCCTCGACGCTTTAAAACGCCATCTAGTTCTTTCGGTTCAAAATACTCATGCATGGTGAATATAGTTGGTAAATTGAATGAGCTATACGCATTTTCAACCATTTCTATATTTTTTTCGATAAGAGTGCTTTTTCCAGTATAATTAAGTGGTATAACTGAATTAGCCCGATAAGTGACTCCCTTAGTAAATCGTAAAATCCATCCATTCAAAAAGAAATACTGTTCAGCTGGCCATGCATTCATTAAAAATTCTTGAAATGATTTAATATCAACTTTAGATAACATTGTATTCAATTCAAAGAATTAAAGTATACATTTAAATTAGACGAAATCCAAAAAACCAAAAAATGAAATGAATAAATGCCGGTGGTGGGATATGAGCCCACGAACCTCCAGATTACATCCAGTCTGACCCATTTTTTCAGTAGGATTATGAGTCTGGCGCTTATTAAACAAACATTTAATACGAATGTTTTATAACCAGCTAAGCCACACCGGCAAATTAAATATATAATATTATTAACTATTAATCTAATTTAAAATTATTATTATCTTTTTTGTTTTATTAGAAGAAGTAAAAAGAAATAAGAAAGCCTCCGGCGGGAATTTCCGAATAAAACAAAATGTTTCTTTCTTTTGA
>JAHQWH010000063.1 GCA_029856105.1 Promethearchaeia archaeon
GATCCTCAAATAATCTCAGGAGAATCAGGAGCAGTAAGTTTAGGTATATTGACAGAAATACTTCAAAATAACAGTTACAGCGATCTTAAATCGAAAATGAATTTATCTAGCGAGTCTAGAATTTTACTTATAAATACCGAAGGAGATACAGACCCAGATCATTATAGAAAAGTTGTGTGGGATGGAAAATATCCTTCATTATAAGAGAGGAGCGTCTTTTTAGACATTTATTGTTTTTAAGTAAGAATTGTAAGCTTTTCCCATTTAATATTTTAAAAATTGATAATTTTTTAAGCAAATAGTATTTTATTAGAATTATTCAAAATAAATTTTATTTCGTTATTCGATAGTGGTTAGAGTTATGCCTGAAAACGAATCCCGCTTCTGTCCTTATTGCGGTATTAAACTGGAACATCCTTATTGGAGTCACGTCCAAAAAGAACATCCCGAAAAGTATACTCAAAAAGAAACATGGGTAAAACTGTTTGAAGATTATACAAAATTAGGAATGGACGAGGATATATCCTTAACAGTAATCTCTGAACTGTTTAACGCTACAAAAGATGAAATAAAGTCGTTCTTAAAGAATAAAAAAGCGCTCTAGTCTTATTTTTTAGTTGTAAGCTTCTATTTTCTAACATTTTCTAATTAAATTTTGAAAATAGAAATAAATAGAAAAATAGTAGTAATTATGTTAATTATACAAAATTTTATTTAGAAATCTTCTTCGTCTTCTTCTAAGAGTCCCGATTGTTTTAATAGATCCTCTACACTATCTCGCATTTTCATTACTTGCTCGTTTTCCGAGAGTTTGAGGTTATCAATAACTGTATCAGAAAATTCCATAAATTGTTTGATTGAAGCACTCGAAAACTCTTTAATTTTCTCTGAAGTGTCCTCAATAAAATCTTTACCGCTTTCGCCAAATGCCCCGCCAACGAAATCTACAAATGCGGTATTTAGTTTGTCTAAGATATTTTCCTTCTTTTCTTCTTCACTCATTCCCAATTTACCTTTTTTAATTTAATTATTTCACTTTTATTTCATAAAATAAATTTACTTGCATTAAATAATTTTTTCAAATTCTTATGTGTATTTGTTATATGATTTTAATGAGTTTCCATAATATTTTATGCGTTCTTATAAGAAATTTAGAAAGGTTAAAAATAAAAATTTTAAATAGTGCTTTAAAAATCAATATCTTGCCCAATTCCCTCTTTAAGGGCTCGATCATAAACTAGTTTTCCAACTGCTACATCTTGCGCGCTTATTCCTACAGACTTAAACACAGTTATCTCCGAATCAGAAGTTCGACTCGATATTTGTCCTGTTATAATATTTCCTATCGAAATTATATCATTTTCAGAAATAATTCCTTCACTAATAGGAATTATATAATCACCTGCTTCAGCTAAACAAGCTTCTTTTAATCCAGCTACAAGTAAAGAAGCTCTTTTTATTGTTGTAGAATCTAATTCTCGAACATCAGCGGCATGAGCACCAATCGAAGAAATATGCGTACCTTCAGGCACCTTGTCTCCTGAAAATAAGGGGGTTGTGCTCGTAGTTGCTGCGACTATGATGTCAGTATTAGACAGTAGGTCGTCTCCAGACTCGACGATCTCAACTTCAATCCCTAATTCTTTTTCGATTTCGATTTTAAAAGCTTCAGCAATATCATTTTTAAAATCAAAAACTTTACATTTTTCTAATTTTTGGTTTAATCCGTAATAAACGCCTGCTACTTGCTTTCTTGCTTGAACGCCTGCGCTATAAATACCCATTGTAGTACTGTTTTTTCGCGCTAAGTATTTTACAGAGACACCAGTTGCTGCCCCGGTTCGCATTGCCGTAATAAGGCTTCCATCCATAATTCCAACAATATCTCCCGTATTTATGTCTTGAATCATAATCTTTGCTAAAACAGTAGGCATATTGTATTTTTCTGGGTTTTGTTTATATACCGAAACAATTTTAGTTGCTAGAGCTCTCATTTCACCTCCAATGATGCCCGGCATTATCAATGTCAATCCTGGAGCTGGATCTGTAATAGCTATTCGTTGAGGAACAAAAGCATTTCCTAAAGTTAATTGTTTATAAGCTTCTTCGATGTATTTTAACGCGTCTGACATGTTGAGTAGCTGAGCTACATTTTCCTTGGTTAATATTCTTACCATTTTTAAAAATTCAACTCTTTTTGACTGATATAATAATGAAAATATTATTCTTGAGCTATTAAATTTGATTAATCTCTAACTCCACACATATATCATTTACAAAAATGTCAATATTTAAATAAGAGATTTGAATTAATTTTAATTGCAAGTTATTTAAAATCCATATAAAAATGTAATAATCTAAAGAGGAAATATAAATGCCTTATTTAGTTAGTTTTGTTCGTTGGCCTAGTGAGTCGACAGTAGAGATGGTAAAAAAAGCTATTGAAGTTAATAAAAAATTCCCACCAGATGATAGTCTTGGGGAAGATCTTGTTCCTAATGCTATAAATTCAGATATGGACGGTATAAAATCACTTAGTGTATCGCTGGTAAAGGAAGGGAAATTAGGAGAAGCTATATTACGTTCTAGGTCTATTGCAAACATGTATTTAACAGTCCCTGGATTTAAATATTCAATAGAGACTTGGGCCACTTTAGAAGAAGCCTATACATCAATTGGACAAACTCCACCCGGATAGTAAACTAATATTAAAATTTCTTTTTTTTTTTAGATTTAGATTAAACTTTTATTTTTAAATTTTATGTGTATAAGCTAATAATTTTATATATTTAAATATTAAAAGAATCAAATATTTTTTGTTATAAGTGAAGATAATATGAGCAGAGATCATTTCCTACAAGGATTTTTAAATCCTAAAAGTGTTGCTTTTTATGGCGCTAATAATAAAGGTGGTTCTTTAGCAGCAATTCAAATCATGAACCTAATAAAAGCCGAGTATAGTGGGAACGTATATCCAATCCATCTTAAATTAGATACCGTTATGGGCTTTAAAGCTTATAAATCGCTTTCCGAAGTTCCTGAAGTTCCTGATCTTGTTGTTATTGTACTTAATTCCAAAATGGTCCCTCAAATTTTTAGAGAGTGTGGAAAAAAGGGTGTGAATAAAATAATCCTGATATCTGGGGGCTTTCGTGAATTAATTGGCGACCGAAAAAACACCCTTACTGAAGAAATTAACGAAATTGCTAATAATTATGGGATACGGTTTATTGGTCCAAATTGCTTAGGTTTGTTTAACAATTGGTTCGAGCCTAGTAATCAAAGGAGTTCATTTAATATTGCCATATGGGAAAGCTTAAAGAAAGGAAATTTTTCAATAGCTTCCCAAAGTGGAACCTTGTCTTCTCATATTTGGTTTGACCCCGAAAGCTTAGATTTAGGGCTAAGTAAATCCTTATCGGTGGGAAACGAGGCTAATATCGATCTCGTAGATTGCTTACAATACTATAAAGACGATAAAGAAACTGGAGTAATCGGACTATACATCGAAGAATTAAAGCGTGGAAAAGAATTTTTAGAATTAGCGAGGGAAACAACTCCTAACAAACCGATCGTCGCGATTTACGTAGGAGGATCTCAGGGAGGGAATCGTGCTTTACAAAGCCATACCGGATCAATAGCGGGTGATTCTAAAATCTATGAAGCCGTATTTAAAGAAACTGGTATTATTAGTACTGATTATGTTCAAGAATTTTTAGATATAGCTTTAATACTATCGAATGGGATTATACCAAAAGGTAATCGAATAGCTATTTTAACCAATTCCGGAGGTCCCGGTGCTATGATTGCAAATAACGCCGAAAAGCACGGTTTAATCGTTCCAGAACTTTCAGAACCGCTCCAAGAGGAATTAAAATCTATTTTGCCTTCAACAGCTAGCTTTAAAAACCCTGTAGATGTCACATTCGACATGAATCTTCCCTACTTTTATATAACTCTTCCAGAAATGTTAATGAAATCCGGCGAAATAGATGCTATTTTTCAGTATGGCGTCGTTGGATTTCAAGATGTAATGGATGATTATCTTAAAAATGAAAAAATTGCAAAGTATGCGAAATTCCAAAATCAATCAGAAGAAACTATGGACGACTTAGCTAAAAAATTACTCCAGCCAACCATGAAGAACTGTCAAAAGTATTCTGTTCCGATATTATACATTAATCCAATGAGTTTTACTAGTCCATGGTCAAAAAGACTAAGGAAGAACGGAGCCTTACTTTTTAAGTTATGGGATCGTCCCGTTAACGCTTTGGCAAAAGTATGCGAATATGTTAATTACAAGCAAAAAATAAAATGACTTACAATATTTCTTTTGAAATTGATAAAGCACAGTGACTTCCACACATAGTGCAAATCTCTTCACTATCTAAATGTCTTTTTTTTGGTTCGTTGGGATCTATGCAATAGTCAAACTGGTTTTTCCACTTCTTTAAAAATCGATTCTTCGATAACTTTAAATCGTTGTTAAAGAGATGGTTCAACCCAAATTTCATAGAATCACCTATATGGGCAGCAATTTTACAAGCAATTAATCCGTTTTTAATGTCATCAAGAGAGGGTAGACAAAGGTGTTCCGCTGGTGTGATTGCACATATGTAATCGGCACCAAAACCAGAAGCAAATGCCCCTCCTACTGTCGCGACAATATGGTCGTACCCCGTACCTATATCTATGGGGAGTGGCCCTGAAACAAATAACGGCCGATTATTGGTTATTTTTTTATGTATTTTTACCCATTTAATAATATCGTTTGCTTTAATGTGCCCCCCTAAACTTTCTAAAATTGCTTGAACGCCTTTCTTATTTGCCTTCTTTGCTAGTTTATTATTGATTTTTATTTCCGAGAGTTGAAATTCGTCCACTTTATCGTGAATACATCCACTTCTCATCGCATTGCCTAAATTTAAGACTATATCGTGTTCTTTAACCAATTCAATAATGTATTCAAAATTTTTTTTAAACGGGTTTTCAACCTCGTTAGATTTCATAACAGAGGCCGTTAAACTACCTCCTTTAGAAACTATTTTCATTATTCGTTTTCCTTTCATTTTGTTCAATGTTTCAAGGTTAAAACCAGTATGGATAACTATGGAACTTATTCCGTCTTTTATTTGCTTTTCTATTACTTTGAAAATTAAATCTTCTGAAACATTTGAAACCGAATCTGCTTCAATAATAGCTTGATAAATCGGAACGGTGGTTATAGGAACGCTCGAAATCTCTAAAACTCTCTTTCTAATTGCGTCAATATCACCACCCATCGAGAGATCAGACAAAGTATCAGCTCCATATTTCTGAGCAATTTCAACTTTTTTAAATTCTTCACTTAAGTTTATAGCCGAAGAAGATGTACCAAAATTAACGTTAATTTTTGTTCTCAAAGGGAAACCTATACCCACCGGTTTAAAGCTCTCCCTTTTCATTATAACTACTTCTCCTTTTGAGATCTTTTTCATAAGTTTCCTAACATCAACTCTTTCGATCTCGGCTATGTGGAGCATTTCTTTAGTAATATTGCCTTTTAAGGCTTCCTCGAAAATTGTCATTATCTCAAAATTATTTCCGTTTAGATTATATAAGGTAGTAATGAAAAAAATTCAATTAAAATTTACTATTAAAATAAAACGAGTATATTTCAAATTGCTACATCCAATATTAAGTCATTTATAGAACTTAATTTGTTAAATGATTATTTATTTGTATTTCAATTTACAGAAATGTAAATATTTAAATACAAATGAAATATAAAGCTAATTTACATTTAAGTAAAATCAAATTATTTAGATGTAAAAAAATACAAGGAGGGTGTACCTATGCCATATATTGTTACAACAGGATGGTATCCGACCCATATTGAGAAGGAAATTACTGAGAAATACTTTGAGGTGGTGAAACAATTCCCTTTTGATAGATCTCTAGGAAAAGACACTATCCCCGTTGCTATAACTACAAATAAAAATGGAGTAAAAATGTTTAGTGTGATGGAAGTAAAAGAAGGAAAACTTGAAGACGCCTTGACTTGGTGTAGTAAGAGGATGCTTCTTTTACAGAGTATCAAAGGATGGGAATATAAAGTTAGAGTTTGGGTAACTATAGTCGAAGCATTGGAATTGAGTGGGATTAGCTCCCCGGGGTAAGAATTTTATAAATCCATTTCTAAAAAAAAAAAATAGAGGTGAAAAATATGCCGTATGTGTTTATTTATAATTTAATACCAGCTCATAAAATAGCTGAATCAGCAGAAATATATTTAAAAGAAGTAAAAGATACGCGATCTACTTTGAGAGCATTGGCTAAGGAAATTATACCAAATGCTGTAAAGGGTACTATGGAAGGTATAGAAGTCATTGGTGTTTACGACGTAAAAGAAGGAAAATTAGAGGAATTTCTAAATTTTCAACAAAAGTTAATGGTTGCGTACCATGACATAGAAGGGTATAAATACAACATCGAAGTTCGGTTTAAAATAACAGAAGCCCTAGAAATGATCGGAATGAAGATGCCCGAGTAGTACTTTAATTAGTAACATTATTTAACTTTTTTTTTTCATATACTAATTTGCTACCTAATAAAAAAAAATTAAAAAAAAGATTTATTTTTTAAATACAAAACCGTTAGGGTCTATTACTTCGTGCAATAATCTTAAATCCTCCTTAGTGGGAGGTTTAGT
>JAHQWH010000062.1 GCA_029856105.1 Promethearchaeia archaeon
CGATATTATCATATGATCGCCATTTGTAGTCCAAAATCCTTCGTCTCCATTGTGATTGAAAATGTTTTGATCGATGATATTATAATCCACATTATCTAAAAAAATACCGTCATCCTGGTTATTATTGGCTGTATTTTTTGAAATTGTATTAAATTCTGAAGATGTTATGAGATGGATTCCGTAGTAATTGTCGTTTACAGTATTAGATTCAAACAGGTTATGAGTGCTCTGTTCTACTCTGATTCCATCACTAATACTCTCCGTAATCGTATTTCCTGAAATTTCACACCGATGACTCTGAAAAATTCGAATCCCATTATTAAGGTTATTTGTAATTGTATTTCCTAATATTTGCGTATTATTTGAGATTTCGTTATTAATGCCAATAGAATTATTTATAATAGTATTAGTCCTAATCGTTACGAAATCGCAATCATTGAGGTATATCCCATTATCAGCATTTTCTATTGCATCATTGTCTTCAATAATACAACTCTCGCAATTATCAAAGTTAATCCCATCACCTAAATTGTCATTATCAATGTTAGAATATAAATTTACGCGATCTGAATTAGCAACAGCTATACCCGCTACGCTTGCTGAACAATTATTGTCCCTTAGAGTTATTTGACTACAGTTATCAACTAAAATATTTATAAAAATATTCCTTGGTAATTGATTATCTTCAATTAAACCGTTCGTGGTATTATCGAGTAAAATTCCTGCACTAAAACCAGATATTATGAACTCACAATTAATAACTCGAAAGTGTTTTCTAGAATTAGAAATAGTCAAACATACACTACCACTTGTCGTATTAAACGTATCACCACTTATAATGTAAGGATCTCCAGATGTCCCAGAACCAGTACAATTACCTGCAGCTTTCGCAGTTGCCCAGTCTTTAGTAGGATCGGCATCATCAATCTCTATTGGGTAAGTATGAGTTGCCGAGATCTTTAAGCCCTCAAAAAAGGTTATTTGGTTTGTTGCATTTGAAAATGGTAAATTAGTAAAAATAAATCCAAGATTTATAGCGAGTATTGCTATAAAAACAGAAATTAATAAAGTAGTTTTTGTGTTTTTTGATTTCATTTTTTTCACTCTCTAATTTTTTGTTATATTTGTAGTTATTATGGTAGTATGATAATTTCAGTATTTAAATTTTCATATATATTTGAGATTTTTGTAAAATATTTTTTTACATAATTGTTTACGAATTGGGCCAACTTAGTCAATTGTTTAAAGTTTTTTCGTTAAATATCCATCTCGCAAGAAAATGATATATATAGATTTGGGATATTAATATTAAATAAATTGGAAAAAATCAACTATGAGTGAAAATAATAGGAAGTTAGGATTTAAAGATAAGTTTGACAAATTTTTCTACAAAATATTTAATCCGAGCCATGTTGCTTATACAATAATCTTTTTTATTGAAGTGCTTATCTTAATTGTGCTAAATTTTCTAGGGAGCACAGCTTTAGGTGATATTGGCTTATTTCTATCTACTACTTTTTCACTTTCGTTTATTATTTTGATGTTTATTGGTATTTATCCCAAACTTGAAACATATCTGTTTTCTAAAAGCATGGATCAATACAAAATTCTAATTTTTTTAAGTATTTTTAGTGTGAGTTTTATTATTATACTATTGTATTTCTTATTTGGCTCCTCCACGCAGCTTCCGATTCAATTTTTAGGTTGGGATTATATTCTTCCAGGATTTTATATAATAGTTTATTTTGGTTGGAACATGGCTCAAATATTTTTTCTAAAAACTAGTTTTGAGGATATATCTCTTAAAGCCAACAAGAAAATTTTACCAGAGGTGCGCTCAAATAAAAATAATTATTTAAGCGTGTTATTTTTAATCCTGGCAATTTCCATTCCAATTTTAAGTCAATTAGGAACTTATTTTGCTTTTATTCAATATTTCGAACCTCAAGCTCCAAGCGACCCTATAGAATCTCTATGGTGGTTTTACGGATGGAATGTAGCTATGTTTATCGTGATATTAATAATTTCTTACCGCTTATTTTCACTTTTCATTAAAAGTAAAAAAAACGATACTCTAAATGTTTTTTCATCAATTTTTTACATTTTAATTTGGGTAATTATATGGTTTAGGTCCTTTAGTTTTATAAATACCTTTAGAAGTGTAACTCAAGTAATAGGAATTGACGCTTTTCGAGCAGTTTTTGACGTTTTATTGATGGTTTTTACAGCTATTCTAGTTATAAGAGGTTTAGGAAGTAAAACTTACAAAATCCGTCTTTTCAATCCCAATAATTTAGCGTTTTTTCTATTTGCATTCACATTGATATATATGGAAGGTCAAATTGTTATGATAACTGGAGCTGGTTCAATTTCGGGGACTTATACGAATCGCAGTCAGGTTAATTTAGTGAATAACTTTCTAGTTTTATTAATAACGCTCGTTTTTTATTGGTACTACGCCGAATATTCCTTGAAGAAAAATGGTTTGATATTAAGGAAGATTTTCAAACAAGAAGAAGTCATTATGATCGTTTCAGATTTTAAAGATTACTTAATTGACAGTGGCGCACTCGATTCGAATAGAATAAGTGATTTGGAATTCCAGAATTTTTTGCAACAAAAGAAATTAAAGATAAAGATATCAGATGAGCCTGACTTAGAGAAAGTTGACGAATAAAAAGTTAGATTATAGGTAAATTTTTAAAAAAATTAAGTTTAAGAATTTTTATGGAAGATATCGAAAATATTTTACTAAAGATTCAAGATAATACTAATCCGCAAGAAATTAACGACATTTTAATTAAACTAAGCAAGAACTCGAACGAAAAAACTTTAATTATAGTAGATTTTTTTTTAGATTCGTTGAATGCAACAATCCTAAATAAAATTAAATTGAATTTGATTTTTCTCCTAGGTACAATTGGGAGAGTAACAGTCTTAAACAGAAAATATTTGAATTTTTTGGTTGACAGCTATTTTGACTCAGACAGATGGGTTAGACACGAAATTATGCAAGCTTTTCTCGTTATTTTGGAAAACCACGAATACAACAATGAGATTTATCAAATAATAGAACTCGCGTTAAACGAAGATTACCTGCCTATAAAAAAGAGCGCCTTAAGCGTTTTAATGATATTAAAGGAGCTTCCCGAGAAATTTGTATTATCCCTCTTAAGAGTTTTAGATACAAACAACGAAGAAATTGTTGAAATGGGATTAAAGATTTTGAAAAGAAGCGTTCAAACTGGGGAAGAATTATATGAGTTTTTAAACAACTCAAAAGTTTATACAATTTTAAAGAAATCCATAGTTAGAGTTCTAATTTTAGAATATTTTGATTCAATAAGTGAATTAGAATCGTTTATGGAAAAAATCAATTCGTCGAAATGGGAAAAAGAATACAAAATATTATGTAACACCGAAATTAACTCGTTTCAAAGAATTTTAAAAAAAAAGAGATAAGATTTGTTAATTAATTTAATTTATTCGTAGTTTTCTAATACTATTTCCAGTTTCTCGTTTGAATAAATTATCTCGTTAAAAATTTTGATTAGGCATTTAATAATTTCCCTCGGGTTTCCCTTGGTATTTTCAAATATGTTTCTCAAGATTCTTTTATTTAAGGGAAAGTATGGATTTTGAAAGGCGTTAATAAAATCGCTAATCCCTATATCCTCGTAAAAATATCTCATACTTTCTTTATAGAATTCAAATATGTCTTCCTCGTTAAAATCTAAAAGAAAGAGAGGTTCTTTTATTGAAAACAAAAGTTCCGCGTTCTGTTCTTGATATTTTTTTTTTATTTCTTCTAAAGAATCGATAGATTTCAGAGTTATAATTATGCGTAAACTCTCAATTTGCTGTAGCTGAACGATTTTATTAAATACTTTTTCAGCAGCAATATCGTCTGGCGACTTTTCAGGTCCGTATAACCAACTAGGATCGTAGATTTCTTCAGCGGATTCGTCTTTTGGTTCAGTTATGGAAATAATTTTTTCAAAATCGTCAATAAACAAGATCGTTCCTGATTTAGAATTTTCAATCAATAACCTTAACATCATAAATGCGTCTTTCCCTTTTCGAAGATCGTGCGATATATTTAAGCGTGAAAGCTCCTTTGCATCCATGAGTTCCCCTAATAACCATTTTTCAGCCTCAATCTTTTTGTAGGGGTCTAATTGATGTACTACAATTCCAGATATTATGTCAGTTAAGATTTCTGTTTCCATTTCGCTATATTTATTTGATAACAGGTTAAACGCAAAATTTTTTATTTTTTCAAGATCTGCTACATGGAAAAAACCAAATTTCCTTTCTAACGCACCCCATTCGTCACATAATCGATTAATAATGAATTTTAAAGGAGCTAATTCTAAGTTTTCGATAAATTCAGAATAAATATTATAAAAAAACTTTTTATATACATATTCAAGTGAAATATAAATTGTATTATAGTAATAAAGAGAATTCTTTAGAGCCCAATACATGTGTGTCTTTCCAGACCCTACATCCCCAATGATAGGAAGGATAAAGTTATTATCTTCTTCTGCAATTTTTTTAATTGTTTTAATTAAATTTTTTCTAGATTTAACCAGTTCAAGCTCTTCTCTAATCTCACCAGTACAAACAAATTTTTTGAAAGGATTATTTCCCCATTTTAACACATTGATTAATTTCTTCCTTTTATTTTCGTATAGAATCATGTTGGGTAAATTTCCTTTTATAGCTTTAGTTCTTCTATGCCTAAGATTATAATCCATTTGACATTTGTTAGTGATTTCTTAACAGTCATTATTGGTTCGTAGGAAACTGATAAATTACTATTTTCATCTCTTCCAACTATTAGGCAATCATAAAAAACTGGATCGCCTCTCTCATCTATTACTACTCTATCGGCCAATAAAATTCCATTTCCTACGAAAGCAACGGGGTTTCTAAGCATTTCTTCTTTAAAAAAATCTAAATGATTAATTCCATATTCAAAATCATCTAAATAAAGAGCTGCTGTATTAAGCTTATTTAGAGTATAGGGAAATGCGTCAGAGAATTGACCTTCATCGTAGACTTGCATAACATCCTCAGGAATAAGTATAGTGTATTCGATAGACGATATATCTTTAATGTTAAGTTCATCAATTTTTTGAGAGAAAGCGGATTTTTTGTTGTAATTCAATTCGAATCCTACTTTAAATCCGTTGGATATAAAAATCCCTTCTGAGTTAGATATTTTTAAATTATCAGAAAAAATAATAGAATCCTTATCGTCGCTGCATCGAGTAATTATAGACCCTATGAATTCTCCTTCTTTCTTTATTCCCTTTACTGAATCGTATAAAATGTTGCCGTTAACATCGCTCATAATTATGTTTAAATTAACATCTCTTTTTCCAAATATCTAACCAAACGATAGTATATATATATATAATAATACTTAATTATTAAGTAGAATGGGTTCAATGAGTATATCCAACAAAATTTCTGAATTGTCTAAATTAGATTTGCTTAAAAGAGCAAAAGAACACATTTTTTCGACCGGGTTAAACGACGGTGCTTCTAAATTGTGTAAGGCTAACATGAAATATGGTTTAGCGCAATTTCAGATTATTCAAGAGAAACATGGATTTGAACCTAAAGCTACATTTATATCGTCTCCAGACGAAACTATCTCAAGAAACAACTTCCGTTGGAATTCGGGGTTAGGATACGGTGGGAGACTAAATTGGGGGGATGGTACCGACAAGATAATTTTTCTAAATGTAAAGCCAAATTGTTGTGGAATACTAGTTGGTGGATTAGAAGAGATACCGGATCCTTACGATCTTATAAAAACGATAGATAAAGTAAAGAGCATAGAATTATACGATAATGATGTTTTAATAAATTGGGATTATGGTGTATCTAATCACTTTATAAATTGTTTTGAAACTAAAATTCTTTCAGACATTGATTTTCCACCTTATATGTTCATGATTCACGGTTCAGCACCTGAATTCCGCGACGATAAATATGGAATTGGTTTATATATCGACGTTTCAAAAACATTAAAAGAACGTGCTATTGAAGAACAAACAAAATTAGGAAGGCAATATATTTTGTTAGATTCCGACGCAAAAGAATATCTTGATTTTAACAAAAAAGCAATTAACTTTTCGACCAAAAAGCGAGAAATCGTTGCAAACGAGTTATTCGGTACCGATTATGAGATAATATGCAATGCTTCTCACCAATTTTTAAAAGATTATAACAACATGTATTTAGGAAGTAATTGTACTGATGCAGATTGTGAGTTTGTTCCAACTAATATTTTTCCTACAGCATTAAGAGCCGATGTAGCGTGCTATCTATTTAGAGGAAAAAAGAGCTTTTCAGAAATAACTTTAAAGAATAACAATTTTTTAGAAAGAGCAGAAAATCTAGAGCTATTAGATCTTCTAATGAATGCTGATATATTGCCCCACGGTGGAGGGTACATGTTGCCCGATGTTAGCCGCGTACAAAAAGTTTTAGAGTATAAAGACCAGAGATATTTTGCTTGCGAATTAGTAAAAGATAGTAACAAATTAAAGATCGTTCGAAACGTTAAGGAATTACAATTCGAATATAGAGGGCGAGACGTAATTCTAAAAACGCTTCAATTGGACCTTGGAGAAATCATAGCTCGATTAAACCCTGTATTCTCTTTAAAATTATAAACTATTCTATTTTTGCTCCAGGTGGAATATTTTTATCAGGCGTTAGAACCGAAACGACATCTCCATCAACAGCAGCAAGAAGCATACCTTCGCTTAAAATACCTCTCAGCTTTCTCGGTTCTAAATTAGCTAGTATTACTATTTTTTTCCCCTTTAATTCCTCTGTTTTGTAATGTTCTGCTAAACCTGCTACTACAGTTCTTTTTTCAGCTCCTAAGGTGATCGACATTTTGTATAATTTATCTGCTTTAGGAACTTTTTCGACACTCTCTATAAGTGCCACTCTTATATCTAATTTTTTAAAATCGTCATATGAAACCAATTCTTTACCACCTACATTTGATTTTTGTTCTTTTAATTTTTGAAGTTTATCTTGAATTTCTTGAACGTCGAGTTTTTGAAAAAGAGGTTCTGGTTTTTTAATTTTTAGTCCTTCCTTTACGGCGTTTTCGTTTATGCTATCCCATTTCAAATCCTTTGAAGTGGGAACATTTAAGTACGACAAAATCTTTTCTGATGTTCCCGGAATAAATGGACTCAATAATATACCAAACGCATAAACTGCTTGGATGCATATATTGAACACATTCCCAGCAGCTTCTTTATCTTTCTTGATCAAATGCCACGGGGCTTTCTCGTTAAGATATATGTTCCCTTCTTTCCCAAAATTAACAATATCTCTTAAAGCTTTTCTTAGCTTGAAGGCTTTAATACTTTCTCCAATTTCATAACTAATGCTATTAATGCGTTCGATAAATTTTTTGTCAATTTCGTCGAATTCTAATTTGTGAGGCACAGTTCCATTAAATTGTTTATCGATAAATGTTAAAGTTCTATGAATGAAATTTCCGATGTTATCATTTAATGTTTTAATGTTGTTTTCAAATTCAGACCATAGGAACGAAGTATCACTAGTTTCTGGACGATTATAAATTAAAGTAAATCGCCAGTAATCAAGTGGAGCAGCTTCTAATGCCTCATCGATCCAGATTCCTACTCCTCTCGATTTAGAAAATTTCTCGTTTTCAAACATTAACCATTCTGTAGAAGAAACATTGTAAGGGAGTATTAATTTCTCTCCATTGCTTTTATCCTTGTTATAAGATAATAACAAAATCGGAAATATAATCAAATGAAATATTATATTGTCTTTCCCGATAAAAAAGACTGTTTTAGTTTTAGGATCTTTCCAAAAATAATCAAACTTACTTGGATCTTTAATTATATTTTCTGCCCATTCTTTTACTGCAGAAATATATCCCAAAACAGCTTCAAACCAAACATAAATAGTCTTTTCTTCAGCCCCTTTAAAAGGGGCGGGAATACCCCACTCAAGATCTCTAGTAATGGCTCTTTGTGGAATACCTTCTGAGATACTATTTAAACACATTTGTCGAGCATTCTGTGGAATTAGCTGGTTTTGTTTTATAAAACTATCCAACTCATCTTGTAATTTGGGCAAATCCAAATACCAATGCTTCGTTTTACGGAGCACAGGAGGTTCGCCGCAAATCACACAGTGAGCTCTTTTTAACTCTAAGGGAGTTAGTAATTTTTGGCATTTATCACATTGATCTCCCCTCGCATTTTCAGCCTCACAATGCGGACAAATTCCTTCAACGAATCTATCTGGAAGAAATAATTTATCGTGTTCACAATACAGAGATTCTATTTCTTTTTCAAAAATGTATCCATTTCTCTGTATATCTTTATAGAAATTTCTTACAAACTCAATGTGGGTAAGGCTATGAGTAACAGTGTAGTTATCATATGAAATTTGCCATTTTTTAAATAAATCTTTAATTATGGTATGATTTTTCAAGGCTAATTCCTGAGCTGATATATTTTGTTTTTTAGCTGCAACTGCGACGGGCGTACCGTGTGAGTCCGAACCCGAAACAAATACAACTTCGTCTCCTTTTAGCCTACAAAATCTTGCAAATATGTCGGACGATAATACGCTTCCAATCATGTTTCCTAAATGAGGTATGGCATTTACATAAGGCCAAGCTGATGTAATTACCCATTTATTTTTTTCAATATTGGACAATTCGTATTACCTCTTAATTTATAGTTAAGTTATAGTTATTTATCGATTATTATTGTTATAATTACTATTAATTAAACTAATAATGATTGTTAAAGTAATTTACATTCTTATTTCAACTTTATGAGATTAAAAGTAAAAAACTAAACGATTCTTGTTCTTATAATATATTTTAAATAGCTTTGATATAAACTCAATATAAATTTTTTTTCTTTTAAAAGCTAATCTGTGCTCCACAATTTCTACAAGCTTTAATTTCATCGTTCATTTTATTTAAGCAAGGTTCGTGATAATAAGCTCCGCATTTTTCGCATTGAAACACTTTATAATCTCCTAAAAAGATGCTGTGACAAAAAGTACAAGATACATCGATTTTGTCGATTTGAGAGTCTGGAATTAATCTCATTCTTGTAGTGTTTATACCGCTTTCATCGATCAATTTTATTTTAGGCTCGTTGTCGGGCTTATCCTCGACTAGCTTTGATGCTGATAATGGAAGTTCTAACAAGAAGTAACAGAAAGGGCACCTAAAAACCATTTCTTTGTATTCTGATTTCTTAGCCCACATCGCTGTGCAAGAAAGGTGCATTGGACGCTCACACGATGGGCAGTATCTTCCTTCGCTAAAGAAATCCGCTCCCGTTAGTGGTGCTTTTACAGAGTGACAAATTTGGCATTTTTCTTGCCCCCTTTCTTTACTACTCATCATTAACCTAATATCTAACATGCTTGGTCTCCTCAGTGGTAAAGCGATATCGCTTATCAGAGGGGGTAACTTATTTTTTTGATTTGGTCCAAAATAGTCAGTCGTTGTTTTACTCTCCTTTTTCGCCGCGAATGACCTTCCAGCATTTAACACCGCTTTTGAATTGTTAAAGAATCCAAATTTTCCGCCTGTAAGTCTTACAATCTTTTTTAAAATACTTTGAGAATAGTCTTCCGTTTTGCCTAGTTGGCAAGCATCAATATATATCCCCAATCCTTTAGCAATATCGACTATTTTTTGAATTTTATTGCTAAGCTTTAATTTGTTGTCTGAGACAATAAAAATTCTATATGTTTTTCCGCCTAACTTCCGCATCTCCTTTACTAAGATTTGCAAAGAAAAGGCTAATCCTTCGTCTAGAGTACCAATCCCAGAGACATGAATTTTCTTTAAAGAGTTAATCAATTTTTCTTCTTCATGTGTAAAGGAACTCAGTTTCTTTATAGTTGCTCCAATAGAGATCACTGCAATTCTATCTTTAGGATCGATGGTAAATTTCTCACTAATAAAGTTTTTAGCGCTTTCTATAGCGACAAGAAGTCGATTAGGCTTAAAGTCTTTTCTTAACATAGATCGAGAAGTATCTATTAGCACAACGCAATCTTCTATCTTTATATCGTGCAAAATTTTTTTTCCATTTTTTTTTTTCGCTTATTTCTTGCTTAAAAAGTTATAAGCAAAAAGCGTAAATACCTTAATTGAATTGATAAAATCTTTAATTTCTATATATTCGTCAATCGAGTGAGCAGTCCCCGCGCTACCAGGTCCAAACAAGATTGTTTGAGGGCAATACCCGTCGTTACGTAAGTAATGTGCGTCAGCAGAAGCAGGTAAAAGAAAATAAAATGGTTTTTTTTCGTAAATGGTTTCAACAATATTATAAAATTCTTTCAAATCTTGAGATTTTTCCCATTGTTTCCAGTAGGATCCCTCAGAGGAGTTAATGATTTCTAAAACTACACAAACATCTTTTGACGCACCAAGAATTTGATTTTTAACTATATATCCTAAATCTTCTTCGACTAACTTCTTTAAAGCATTCATAATCGGGTCAACTTTTTGCCCGGGTAAAAGTCTGAAATCGATTACAGCTTCGCATGAATCAGGAATTACATTCACTTTAATACCTCCTTTTATCATCGTTAACGCTTTAGAGAATTTAACAAGAGATTGGATAACACTCTGTAGCATAGGTTGGTCGTTAAGGATTCTTTCTAGAATCTCTTCGCTTGGAAATGCTACTCCAATTAGTTTTTTAAGCTTGTCCATTTCTATAGGCGGTTTACTTTTAGGTATATACTCACCAATTTTATCTAATTTTTCAATAATTTCACTCATCATATATATTGCATTTTTGCTCATTGAAGGCATTGAAGCGTGACCAGAAATTCCATTCGTGGTGATTTTTACTTGAAGATGTCCTTTTTCGCCTAAAAATATAGCTTTTGGAAGGGGACTAAGCCCTGAAGGCTCCCCAATAATCGCGAAATCACATTTGATCGATTTTAGAGGATTATCTATACACCACGCAGCACCCAATTTTCCTCCAGTTTCCTCATCTGCTACGGCGTTTAAAATTAAGTTGCCTGAAACTTCAATTTTTAACGATTTTAAAATTTTCAGTGCTATAACCATCGCAACCAATCCACCCTTCATGTCAGCAGCGCCTCTACTAAATATAAACTTATTACGTTTAACGAAGGCAGAAAAAGGGGGATTCTTCCAATCTTCCTCTGAACCCGGAGGGACTACGTCCATGTGTCCGTTATATAAAAGATTTTTCCCGTCAAAATTATCGTTTAAATAAGCAATTAAATTCGCTCGATTATCCCCAAATGGAAAAATTTCAGTTTTTATTCCTTTTTCTTTTAAGTAATCTTCAATAATTATAGCAACATTTTTTTCATTGCCAGGTGGATTAATTGAGTCAGCTTGAATAATTTTCCTAAAAAATTCGATGTATTCCTCTCTATTTTGGTCAATTTCATTAAGAATTGCTTTTTCACTCATGATCCTATTTAACCAACTCTACGATTATTTTTGATAATAAAAATGTTTTGAACATTTTTAATATTTTGTCATATAGTATTCTATCTGATAAGTTTAAAATAAATTAGCAAATTTTAATATTCTTAGATAATTTTAAAAACTAAAATATTGATAAATACGGTTGGTTTATTTGATTCGACGAAAAAAGGATGTTAAAAGAATTTTTTTTGTAAGTATATTCATAATTTCTATGCTTTTAGTGAATATTCATATTTTTAATAGTTTATATTTAGACGGTAGTAATAACCAACTAACAAATTTGTTAAACGACGATAATAAACTTTTTTCTTCTGAAACTGACCCGTACCTAACAGATTATTATACTACGGGTTCAGGAGACAATCAAGATGTTAGAATTTACGCTTTAAATAGTTCGTATTCAAATGATAATAATCAAGGATCTTTTGATATTCCTTCTATGTCAGTTGCTGATACGACATATCTCACTTATGGAAATTTCAACTTCACTTTCCAGAATAATTACACAACAGATCACATAATAGAAGATACGAACGCGTTAGACGCAAGCGATTTCATAAAATTTACTTATAATACTGGTGATTCCTCAATGGATGTGAATACTGGAGAAATACTTAATCCACCTATCGATTTAGGCAAGCTTGTTGATGTAAATAATAATACATATATCGAATTAAACTCTTCGAGCGGAATATTAAATTTTACGATCGATTCGAGTTTTGCAGGTACGTCATATACGAGAGTGAGTCCAACAATTAACCTCGCGTTTAATAGATCTTTTATATTAGGTTTAATTTCAACTTTTTCACATAGTATCGATGAAGATGCTTATTTAACAATAAAATTATTTGATTCATCTGATTCCTCGTGGAATAATGTCACGGAAGCTTTCTTTATAAATAGCAGTTTAGGTATTCAATCAGTTGAAGAAAGTTATATTAATGAAAATTTAAGATATATAAACTCTTCCGATATTACTCAAATACAGTTTTTCCTTCAAAGATTTGATAGCATTGACTTTGTACTTAGATTAAGAGAATTCAAATTGGATGCTACTTACGCTTTTGATTTACCTATTACCAATAGCGAATATGTCGCTTTAGAGTTTGATTTGAAGGGAGAGAATTCGGCAGTAAATGGTTTTTACGCTTGGATAAGAACATTAAACCTTACTAAAGCCCTTACAGCAGAACTAAACATAACTTTATACGAAGCAAATACAACAATAGCGAGAACTCAAGCTAATTTAATATCAAATAATTTAAAACCTAACAACGCAAAATTAATCGATTCAATAATAATTGACTATATCGATTATCATGGAGATTCTTTATCCTATTTCGAATTTAACCAAGCGAATACTCAAAATCTAAAACTCAATAATTATTTCATAGTAATTAAATCAAACCATCCAGATAAGATATTTAGCTTAGTAACGCTTCCCAGGCAAACTTTTGGCGATCCAGATTCTCAAGTAGATCATCAATTAAGAACGACTAATAACGACGGTTTAACTTGGAATGTTGCCAAAAAACAAGTAACTCCCGGTTACGAGTCTGAGGAATTAGATGCAACGGCTTTTAAATTGAATGTAACGCGCGGATATATGCCCTCTGACTTTATAAATCTTGAGGATAATCAAGATACGCTAAGAATACAAGATATTTCAATAGAAGATCAAATTATCAGCGATCCTCCTTACGATGTAAGCTCATCGTTAACTTGGGGATTAGGGCAATGGAACAATAACTTTACAGTCGAAATTGCAAGTGTTTCAAATAATTTACAAATAGATCTCACATGGAATAGTAGCATTATTCAAGGGTTTAAGTTCAATGTTACTTATACAGTAAAGGGTTATTGGGTAGAAAACGCGAATAGTTATTATAAGGTATCATACGATACAACTCCAAGATGGGATTTAAATTACACTTTAGATTTAAGTGATGTTAATCTTGATAATTGGAATTTCCTTGAATTTTGGTTTGTATATCCCAACGATTGGGATGCAAAGAACCTGACTAATCCAAATTACAATGACATTTACGGAGAAGTGGTGAATAGCACAGGAGGAGAAACTAATTTTGATGCTAACCCGTCGTATGATTTTGTAGCTATTACTAGCTCCATAGTAAACGGCATTGACGGAACCTACTCTCTTAATTTAACGAGTAGCAACCTCATAGATGAGATGCATAGTTACATTAATTACAATGGAATATTATGGGAGACAAATGGATTTATGTATGGAGATAATATATCTGTAAGAGTTGATATTCTAGGCCCCGGAGATATACCGCCCACAAATGGTAATGCAAACGTTAAATTGTTTTATCCAGATAACAGCACCATATTTCCAGGAGCAGAAATGAGCTCGGGAGCAGGATTGATTAAAGATAATTCGCTTGTATATGACTTCAATAACCTAACTATTTTAGATGTTACCAAAGATACACCTCTCCTTGGAAATTATTATTTAGGTTATTTCTGGGAAAATGGTTCCGCAGTTGGATGTAAGAAATTGAAATTATATATTGATACTTATGAAGTAAATATGAATAGTTTATTTTACGAACCAATCTTGAACCAAAACATCCTTGACGGCATTGTAGACAAAGTTTATGAAAGTTATTCAATGTTAATTGGTACAATAAATGTAACCGATGATAAATATTATCCAGACTTTTACGCGGTTAATAACTCTGACATAAATCAACAATTTATTTACGAAATAAACGGCGAAGAGATACCAATATTAGTAAAAACTTTTTTACAAAATGAAACTCTTCTAAATCCCAATGAAGATATCAAAATAGGCGCAACAATTCAAAATTTGCACGATTTTGTCGATTTGGAAGTAAAATTAAAAGTTCAATTAGTGTCTTTGGTTAACGAAGAATGGATAATTGCCGAAAAGTATACGGACATAAAAACTCTAAAACCAAGCGTAGATCCTAACGGTGATGATACGCAAGAATTTTCCGTAGGTCTTACGATACCAACTCTTCAATCAGACGAAGTTTGGCAAGGAGTAAACGCACCAGTTAGAAAAGGAGGAGCTAAAACAATATTTACTATCTATTTTGAATACGATGGAATTAGTCATGAAGTTGATACTTTTGAAAGTAATGAGTATTCTTTAGTAATTAATAGTACTCAAAATGAATTTGAAGGGTACATTATAACTTTAAAATACGACGAGGAAATTACAGGAGCTTCTATATTAAAACCTTTTGACAGAGAATCATGCCAATATATGCCAAATCAAACAACATTTGTTGTAAATATATATGATAAAAATTACGTAAGCAGTTATAATCAATTTATCGATTCGTTTTCTTTGAAAATAAATAGTCAATTCTCTGATATTGTTATAAATCCTCAAACACCAATTTACGGACAGAAATTTAACATTAGTTCTGTGTTAGCGACCGAATTCGGCGATGAAATTCCAAATAAAAATGTGACCTGCCAATTTTTTAATATTGGTTTATGGGAAAACGTTTCATCTCAAATTTCAAGTGCTAATGGAGTTACAAACTTTGAGATTGATACGTTATCGCTACCACGCGAAGATGACCTTCTATTTAGGCTTACTTGGCTAGGAGAACAATATGTTTTAGAGAATTCGCAAAATATTTCTGTGTCTTTATACAAAGTATCTAACAACATATCGTTAGGAATTGTATCGAACGTAAATCAGATTACAAGAAACGGTAAAACAACAATTAAAATAACGTTAAATAATATTGGCGATTCAGAATTAACAGTTTTGAGTTCTAGTATATCTATTATAATCGAACCAACTTTAACATATAGCATTGTTGAGATAAATTATTTAATATTAAACAATTTCCAGCCGGGAGAATCTACAGACTTAATAATATCAATAGATGTTCCAGCTATAAATGAGATGACGATTACAATATCAATAGAAGCAACTAACGAATTAACAAAAGAGAATATAACCGTTCAAGCGTTAAAAACTTTTAAAATTTATGATGTACCTCTTGCAAATTATATCACCGTTTTCTTTACGGTAATTATGATCGGTATTTTTGCTTTATTATGGGGCGCAATGTACTTATATGCCAAAAGAACTACGAAGAAAATTGAAACTCCAATCGAAGAACCTTCTAAGAAAAAACCAAGAAGAGGAAGGTATGTAAGTGTAAGTGAATTACCCAAAGAAGAGACCAAGGAAATGCCGACAAAAAAACCAAGTAAAAAATCATCTAAAAAACAGAAACAAAAAGAAATTAAAACGGAAAAGCCTACAACAGATTTAGATTCTTTATTAGAAGAAAAAGGTCTCAAAGATGAAGAATAAAAATCAAATCAACTTTTTTTTAACATTCTTTTAAAATTTTTTCTAAAAAAGAGGAAATAAATTTATATCTTTGAAATTGAAATTAGGTTTCTTTTTAGAAGACTTAAAGATGCTTTCCCGTCTAAACCTGCTAAAGCAATTAGGAGAATCGTATCAGACTTGACAATTACGGCATATCCGCTTTCTAGATCGATAGTAGCAGCTTTAAATGCTCCTTTACCGATATGATTGCCCAAATTGCCCGAATGTTTTATAAAATCTACGCAAGTCTTTGCTATCGCACTGTGATTCATATCTGTAATCGTTTGTCCGATAATAACTTTGCCTTCCAAATCAGAGACTATTAAACCTTCTGTTTCAGGAACTATGTCAAATAATTCTGATAATTTTTTTTCAATAACTTTTTTGTCTGCCATAGAAATACTACTCTTTATATCTATATTTATTATTGTAAATTTGAATTCTGAATTAGGTTACTCAAGTTAGTCTAAATAAATTCTTAAATATATATATATTTTAAAGAAATTTAAATTTATCAAAAATACAAAAAAAAAGCGAAAAAATAACCTTTAAGTCTTAAATAGAAATTCATTGATTAATTAATTAAGCAAAATTATATTTTTATTATTTTAGTAATAATTTTTAAGCCTTTACTTTATTATTATTATTAAATATTATTAGGTTATAGATCATAAAATCAGATAAAAAAATAATGAGAGAGAAGTTAAATTGATTAATAGAAGAGAAGTCAAAGACATCATACGAAAATTTGAGGAGCGCGAAGGAATTCGTGGAGTAATCATTTGCGACTCGAGTGGTTTACCAATAGATTCTAACATGAATATTGAAATAAGCGAAGAAATATCTGCTTATGTAACGTCGTTAATTGGGAAGGGACAACAAGTCGTTAAAGCCTTAAAAGAAGGTGGTTTGAAATTCATACGTTTGGAGACGTCAAAAGGCGAGACTATGATAGCTTTGGAAGAACAACTTATTCTAATTATCCTAAAGTAAATCAATCTTTTATTGTTTTAAGTTTATCAGTTATAGTTTTCTTTTTAAATTTTTTAGAATAAAAATCAGTAATTAAAGAAAAAATTTCTTAAACATGTTATGCTCTCTTTCTTCCCCTATTGAAGTTAAACCCATATGTCCGGGGCAGACGAGAAAATCGTCAGTGAGGGATTTATTGTACATTATTTTATTTTTGATACTTGCGAATAAGAGATTTTGATCTCCTCCCGAGAAATCCGATCTTCCAATGCTCCCTCTGAATAATAAGTCGCCCGAAAATAAAATACCCCCAATTTTTTTGCCGTTAAATTCCTTGACATCTGAAGAATAAAAGCATAACGACCCGGGGCTATGACCAGGCGTTTCTAAAGCGTGAAGGCTAATTTCTCCGATATTAATCAAATCACCCTCGACTAACCATCTATTAGCTTCCTTTTGGAATGTCCCAGAATCGTGTTCTTTTCTACTATATATCAACGGTATTTTAAAATGGCGCATAATTTTTCCAACTCTAGTAGTATGATCGAAATGTCCGTGAGTTAGTAAAACCGCGATAGGTTTTCCTCCTACTTGTTCGATATATTTAATAATAGCGTTTCCATCCCCACCTGGATCTATTACAACGATTTCTTTTGTTTCGTTAGAACCAAAGATGTAGCAATTGGTAGCTAAAGGACCAACAACCAGCTTCTTAAAAATCATAATATCTTTGCTCACAAAAATTCGACATCTTTATTCTTTTATCTGAAGAAGGATAAAAGTTTAAAAAAATGTTTACTAAGTTTTTGAAATTTAGGTACAAAACGATGTCTACAATTTACTTATTATTTATCATGTTGTTAATTTCGACTAACTTATTGTATACATCTAAACCCTTATCGGTTAATTTAACATACTTCTTCTTGTTATTCAGCTCAATTGCGATGAGTCCTTTATCAATTAAGTCTTCTTTTACCCGAAAAAATGAATTATAGTAGCTAAATTTATTCAACTCGTTGTAAAAAGTATGTTTATCAGTTTTATGACCTTTAAATTGAATAAGGACTTCCAAAGTATCTCTAAAACCTTTCTTCTTCAAAAAATTTATCAAATCGTCAATAGTCATATTATCCCTTACCTTAGTTAAATGGTAACATTTAATTTTACTTAAATGTAATAAAGAAAAAGTAACAAATTTAAAAAATGTTATGAAAATTTTTATTATTATCCTAATGATAAACTGCAATGAGTTTAACAGTAAGCTCAGAATAATTAACGACATAAATAAATTCGAATCTCTTTTAGCTTGAAATACACCTTAAAAAAAATTAATTATGGACTTCTTAGCAATTTATCAAACTTTATAATTCGATGTTAATTTTTTATATTGAATGGATTTAAGTAGATATTTTGAAGTCGAAAAAGGTAATACACCAGTAATCTTATCGTGCCCTCACGGAGGCTATAAAAAGCCAAAAAGGATACTAAACAAAACTACTGGGGTGAAAATTCCCGACAAGAACACTTTCTTCATAGCAAAATTAATAATCAAACAGCTTAAAGTAAAAAATATCGATATATATTCCATTTTAAGTAAAATTCATAGAAGCAAGATTGATTTAAACAGACCATCTCACTCAAAAAGTGCCTTTAACCATTTCTCTACCGAAGCTCAAAACATATATCGCGCGTACCAAGACCAATTAAATAATTTTGCTCAAGAGTGCGTTTTAAAACACAATAGAGCTTTGATAATAGATTTCCACGGGTTTACGAAGCCTTACAAGGAATATCCTGACGTGATATTTGGCCACATCTTTGGCAAAACCCTTGATCTTCTTGAAAATTCAAAAGAGCAAGATTGTAATAGATATTGGGGCTGTGCTCAATTACAAGACGAAATCTCTAAATTTTTTGTGTTGGACGATGGATTAGCCCAAACAAATTTTAATCTATCCTATTCAGGAGGGTACATTACGCATCAATTTTACAACAGAAGTAATGTTAGCGCTATTCAAATTGAGGTGGCTAAGTATATTCGATTAGATTTTGATCGTACTAAAACTTTAGTCAACGCAATAGCCAACGCTATAATTAAATCAATAACAGGAAGATAAATCTTATTATTATTTAAAAATTAATGATTAATCCTTCTGAAATATGTGATGAAGAAATGTAAAGAAGAAAAATGCCGTGAAAACAATCAAAATAACACCTAGAGTTTCAACAAACTGATATTCAAGCCAATTAATAATTTTTCCAATTGAAAGAAATGTAAATGTAATAATAGATGCAATTAAAAAAACAATAGAAAATGCTAAGTTTATAAAAATTTCCTTTTGTCGTTCCTTCATTATTAAGTTTAATCCTTGTTAAATATTTTAAGCTTTATATTATATTAAAAAGTTTCAGCTATGTTTTATTTGCGTGATTCAAAAAGTCGCAAAAAAAATCCGTTTAGATTTTAATCGTACCAATATTTTAGTCAATGTAATAGCCAACGCTATAATTAAATCAGTAAATAGTATAAAAATCTAATCGATTTTTATTTCCGAATAACATAATGAAAAATTGTGAAGAAAAAAAAGCCCGTAATAAAAATTAAGCTAACCATTATAGTTATAACAATTTGATACTCAACCCAATTACTAAAGTTACCAGTGGCCAGAAACGTAACTGAGAAAATTGTTGCGATTAAAAAGACAATTAAAAGCGGTAGGGTTTTACATATTTCCTTAATTCGTTTATTCATTATTTATATTAATCTTTGTTTGATATTTTAATATTTATATCGCATAAAGAACGCTTAGTTACATCTTATTTACAAATTTCAAAAAAGCTTTAACAATTATGCGAAACTTTGGATCAAGTACTACAGATAAGTGATCTTTGCCTTGTATCTGAAAATGGCAAGCTCCAGGAATCAATTCTGCGATTAAAGTTTTGTTAGTCATCAATACATCGTCAGAACCTATGACGGATAACACTGGTACCTTACTATTTTTTTATTTTAATTTCTCACCAAACATAATTTCCTATTAATTGCATTAGTATAGCTTGACCAAACACAATGATTAGTAATAATCCAAATTCAGATCTTGAGATTCGACCATTAGAATCATTCATATAAATAGCTACTGGAATCAATAAAAAGGGATAGATAAATATTGCAGCTCGAGCAGTTTCACCATGATCATAAGCACCAAGAGCAAAAATAATCAATAGAGTTATTATAGCAGCAGATATTAAATGATATAATTGAGCAAAAGTATCATTTAATAACTTCTGGTTCTTTAAAGATTTAAATCCCTTGTAGAATAAAACTATCAATACTGGTCCGAAAAACATTAAAATATCCATGATATCCTTGATTCGAGTGGTAAAATATTCAAACGGGTTGCTAATTAATTCCCAACCTTGAGTTGTTTCAGCAGCCATGGCTATAATGAATGAATTAATGTAGTTGAATCCCAGTGTAAATAGAAGAATTCCATAGATTCCAATTATTCCCATGATCATTAATAATAAGCGCTGAGAGTCTTTAAGTATATATTTAATTCCTTCTTTCGAAAATAAGGAATTTCGTCTTAATAATCCCTTTCTCCTTAGATTGAATAGCTCATAAAAACATAGGCAACCAACAATAAATAATGCCATGAAGGAAATGAACGATGCCAAAAAACCACAAATTATACAACCAATAACAGGTATAATCTTATTCTCGCGGAAATAGAAGTATATGACCCCTATAATTAAAGTAGCAACAATGGCATATATATTCGCCAAGTAGTAAACTTGAACAGCAGGTAGCAAGAGATATAAGAATACCATGTACTTGGGAACCTCTCCTTCGAAAAATTTCTTGAAAATTCCGTTTAAAAAATAAGCAGAAAGCAAGGCTGAAATGACGCAGATAGCAATGGCAATAATTCCCGGAGAATTAAATAAGATATATAATAGATATATGGTTAAAACTGCGCCCGGAGGGTGGGTTCTTGCATGTACAGTAAGAAAATCCTGGAGGGATTCAAAATCACTAATGAAAGATATTGGATTTACAATTTGAACCGCATCTGTATAAATTTCACCATTACCACCAATTGTACTGGCAATTCCAATATCCCACCCACTAATCAAGTTGGTGAAAATGATTAACAATGTTCCGAATAACACGATCATATATATATTTAGGCTTCTTGGCTTGCTCCTATAATAATATTGAATGACGATCACAAAACTGAGTATAATGATAGCGAATAATAATAATTCAGAAACGCTGGGCAAGGAAAAAGTTCCCCAAAATGGCCAAATAGTTATTCCATTTCCTTCGAGAGGAGAGCTTTGTGAGCTATCAGGAGGAAGAATACCTCCTGGTGGAGAACTACCTGCCATGGGACCCCCCAATGGTGAGACCAATAATAGGATTAAATAGTATGCTCCAATTATTCCAAACAATATAAAAGTCGTATAAATAAAGGATTTGATGTTATTACTTGAAAATATTTTTAAAATCTCATTTTTTTCGTGATTATCATTCTCTTTCTCCATTAAATCATGTTCAAATTCCCGATCATTTTTATTAACCATAAAATTTTTCACCGTTTCTTGAAAAAACATCATTCAGTTTATGAAAATCAAGCAAATTTAATTTTTAAATGCTTTTGGACCAATGGTCCCAAAGGTTTTTTTTAATCGTAAGATTATCTTTTTCAAGTGAAAGAATTTTCTTTCTTAGGATTTGAGCATGGTGCCATCTACACAGTATCGTTCTACCAATATTATTATTCAAACAATTTTGGAAGGGATACTGCGAGCGTTCAAGGACAAAAGTAATCCGAGAAATGGGATAATAAAATCACATTTAATCAAATATAGTGAATTAAAAACAAGCATAGCAGAGAAATATTTTAATAGAATGGAAAAGGCGGGTTATATATCATCACATCAGGAACCTTGGGGAGAACGAGTGAAGATAATTTATGAAATTACCCAAAAGGGTCGAGAGAGATATGAGTGGTTTGTTAAAATTAATACAGAATTAGGAGGTTAAACTTTAAAATGACAGAATTACCTAATAAAAATAAAAAACTATTCAGAGAAGAAAACAACTCTTTGGATAGATTCTCGAAAATTGAGAAAGGAGGATTGAATTACATTAAAAATGAGCGAAATTATTTGATAATGAGCGCATTTATTCCTATTTTTATAATTATTGTCCAATGTATTAATTTGGGATATGTTTTTAGAGCACCCCCAGTTAATCCCTTAGATCCTCGGCCACCTGTCAATCCAATTAATGTTCTTGCACCTATTATTATTTTATTTGTCGTCTCTTTCTTTGCTTTAGTTAATTTTAGATATTTACTTAGTTGGAAACGAAAGGTAAAATCATATGAAGGAAAAGCTCCCGGTAAACAGAAAACATTAACATCCTTATTTTATGATATTGTTAAAAACATGGAGACCGTTAGAGTTATCTTCATTATAGTTAATATCATCAGCATATACTATTTCATATGGTTCATTCTCTGGGCTTTGAGTATAACGGATCCGCATAATCCACCACCACCACTTCATGTTAATTTATTAAATATATTATCACAAGGGGGGCTAATAATATACTTAATTATAGAATGGAGACACTTCTATCAATGGAATAGAAAATTGAGCAAATTAAAAAAGTTTGAAAGAGAAATCTATAAAGAATTTAATTTCTAAAGTATATCGGAGGTTTTTTTTTACCAATTAAATAAATATATGATTAGATCAATGTATTTATTACTAGAAAAATAATCGCATAGATAACAGCGATTAAAAAGACAATTAAAAGCGGTAGAGTTTTATATATTTCCTTAATTCGTTTATTCATTACTTATATTAATCTTGTTTGATATTTTAATATTTTTATCGCATAAAGAACGCTTAGTTATATCTTATTTATATAAAATCGCGAGTTTGAAAATTTCAATTTTCGAAGTTTAAAATTACTCATTTTATTTAAATAAGTTAATTTCTTCTTTTAATTTAGATTACAACAGAAGAAAGGTAATTACTTCTTATGATTGAGAAGGAATCTAAACAAAAGCAGAAAAATGCAATTATTATGGTGATAGGGATAATTTTCTCATTTCTTGGAATTTCAATTATGAGTATCCCGTTCCCAAATACAGTTGCGATTGAGAATTTAGGCCAATTTGGTATAGCAAAAGGTGTAACATATCCCATACACTTTACTTATCCAATGTTTTCAAATAATCAAAAACTGACTATTAGTCTAGGGACAGTTAACAGTTCTTTTTCAATATTAGTACTTAATGATAACGACTACGGAGCTTGGATTAATGAACAAGGAGGATATCTCCCATGTTACGCGGAGCAGAATATTAGCGGAGTCTATAAAACCCTTTATCTAAATCAACCTTTTATTGGTGATATAAATATTATTGTAACTGCTGAAACTTTATTAGAAATATATGGAACAATTCAAATGTCATCTTACAATATTATAATTATAGAGAATAAAAGGTGATAAAAAAAAAAGTGTTAAAATGTGAAAAATGTGGAATGTACCACGCGTTATATCACGATTGTAATCAGAATTCGATAAGTCATGGAGTAGTATTTCAAGACGACCGAAAATGTTACGATTGGAATTGTTTTTTAACGAAAGCTTCAAGTATTTACAAGATTGAAGAAAGAATCTTAGATAGTTATTTTAATAATTCAAAAGTTAACTCGTTATTCGCTTATGAATAAACGCGTTTGAAAGTTTTTATTATTTCCTTTTTTTTATAACTTAATTAAAGAATTTTCATCTTTCAATTAAAAATAGATAATTTCTTATACATTTATTTTAATACTAGTCATTATGCTTAGAGAAGTATCTGATTCAGATATCGCTATAATTGGACATTTTGCTAAGGATATCATAGAGATTGATGGAGTGAGCAAATCAGCGTTTGGAGGGTCGGTATTCTACGGTGGAATCGCTGGAAGTCAATTGGGTTTAAAAGTAGCGATTATTACGCGTTTAAAAAGCGAAGATTTCCCAGATTTAGATATTTTTGATAAAAACAATATTAAATACTTTGCGAATCCCGCGAAAGAAACATCAGGGATTAAAAATATATATTTATCGCAAAATATGGAATTTAGAAGTTACGAACCTTTAGGTTTTGCAGGTGCATTTACTAAAGAAGAGATTCCTGAAATTGATACGAAATGTTTCGTTATAGGTCCGATTCTCGCGGGCGAAATCGACTTAGAACTGTTAGAATATTTGTCTAAAATGTATAGTGGTAAATTAGGTCTTGATATACAAGGATTTATCCGAAGTTTAAAAGATAATAAAATAGAATATTACGATTTAACCGAAAAAGAAAAGGTTGAGATAATATCTAAAGTAAATTACTTAAAACTCGACACCGCCGAAGCGAAAGTCCTTACAAACATATCTTCAGTACCAAAAGCAGCAAAATTATTAAATGAATTAGGTCCGAAAGAAGTTCTTATTACACACGAAAAAGGAGTCAATGTAAGCGTTAATCGCAATTCTTACTTTTTTCCTTGGAAAAATAAAGGGAGCATAGGAAGGACGGGGAGAGGCGACACGGCGTTTATCAGCTATCTGGGTTCCCGAATAACTAAAAATCCTGAGGAATCCTTGAGATTCTGCGCAGCTTTAACTTCTCTTAAAATGGAATCAATGGGGCCATTTTCTCTGCCTTTATCTCGTGTTGAAAAACTTATAAAAGAAGAATACTCGTAAATCTATTGAATCTTATAAAAAAGAAGAATTTCAAAAGTTGAAATTTAATTTATTTGCCCCACATTCTTATCATTTCTCTTGAAATGAGATATTTCATAATCTCTACAGTACCCGCTGAGATTTGTCCAATTTTTGCATCCCGGTAATAACGTTCTAGAGGATATTCTTCACTATATCCAAGTCCGCCAACGACTTGAATTGCATCTTGAGTTATTCTTACCATAGCGTCTGCAATCCGAGCTTTAACAGCTGCTACCAACGCTCTACAATTATGGCCGTCGTCAAGCATTCTAGCAATTTGTGCTATTGCCATCCTATTCAGTTCTATATCCATAAACATTTCACTGAGTTTGAAAGAAATACCCTCAAAAGAGTAAATGGGTTTCTTAAATTGTACTCGTTTATGGGCATATTTATAAGAAACTTCGAAGGCGCTTCTTGCAAGCCCAAGGTATTGAGAAGCAGTAAAAGTTCTTTCACCGTCAAGACCATAAAGTAATACTTCCAAGCCTTCGTTCTCCCTATGAAGCACATTTTCAGCTGATACTTTGCAGTTATTAAAACGCAAGTAAGAATTAGGCATCCCTCTGCGCCCCATGTGTTTGTAATCTTTAACCACTTCAAAACCAAGAGTGTCCGTTTCGAATATAAACGCAGTTATTCCTTGATGTGCTTTAACCTGATCGTTTGTTTTAGCGTATAAACAAATATAATCCGCTACACTACCGTTTGTTATGAAACATTTCTCGCCGTTGAGAACGTAATAATCACCTTCTCTTTTTGCTTTTAATCTCATGCCCCCAATTGCGTCAGATCCTCCCGTTGGTTCCGTTATACCAATAGCACCTATTTTTGTTCCATCAGCTATTCCCGTGAGGTACTTCTCTTTTTGCTCTTGAGTTCCGAATTCTATAATCGGTCCAGCGAATAAACAAGATGAAGCGCCAAAGATACTTGCTAAAGCGTAGCTAAAAGCTGAAAGTTCTTCACCAAAGATTGTTCGATATAAAACACCTTTCCCAAGACCACCAACTTCTTTTGGGATTATAATATTCAAGTAAGGTTTCATTTTGCGTAATACTTCTACTGCTAATTCTTTATTCCTCTCTCTATCTATCTTTTCAACAACTGGTTCAACATGTTTTTTACACCATTCTCGAACTTCCATTCGAAATTCGTTTTCTTCCTTAGTATAGAAGTGCATTCTATCTGGCATACACGAATATCCGTATTCAAAATTCAAATCCTCAAAATTAATTTGTCCTTCCAAATTTATCACATTTAGATTTTATTAATATAATACCTAATAACATCTAAAATAAAAGATTATTTTTTAAATTTGATGAATATTTTAAAAAAACATACTTCTAAATAATAATTGAATTAAAACAACAAATTGGTAGTTATCAAAAAAATTATGAAAGTCGGTGGAATTATCGATATATCAACTAAAGACATCCCAAACAAATCTACAATGGTGATTTTCACCGTAGGTTGTAATTTAAACTGTGGGTTTTGTCATAATAAGTATTTATTGCTTGAAAGCGTAGGAAAAGATATGGAAGTTTCAGAATTGCTGGAACAAATAAAGAGTAATATGTTGGTAAGTGGAGTTAGCATTACAGGTGGAGAACCTACGCTTCAAAAAGATTTACTAAAATTGTGCAAAGAAATAAAAAAAATTGGAAAATACATCAGTATAGATACCAACGGAACGAATCCCCAAATTATTTCTGAATTATTACCACATATCAACAGAATAGCTTTAGATCTGAAAGGACCGCTAAACAAGAAAAGATTAACGAAAATTACGGGAAATCTAATGGATCCTAATCTTATAATTGAGACTTTTAATCTCGTTAATAAACGCGAGGGTATTGATTTTGAAGTAAGGACCACCTATGTCGAAAATTTAATGAAACCAAATGACATCGATAAAATAATTTCGTTTCTGAGAAAAAATGAGTTTAGAGGAAACTTTGTGTTGCAACAATATCAATATTCTGAAGGGGTTGGTGATGAATATAAAGAAAAGTTTCAAAAACCAGAGCATATTATATTACTCAACATTTTAAAGCCTTATAGAAATTTGGATTTACCTTTTCAAATTTATTTAAGAGACGATGTTATGGGTTATTGTATTATAGATAAATTATACGACTATCTTGATGAATAATGGACGAAGAAAAGATAATAGCAGAGGTACAATCTTGTATTGATTGTATGATATGTTTGGATGTGTGCGATACTTTCGTAGTTACTCAGAACGAAGTTCTATCTCCAAATGGGAGGTTAAAGATCGTTGATAAAATATTTAACAATCAGAACATTACTCAAGAGGAGATTAAGAGCATCTACACTTGCACGCTATGTGGATTGTGCGATCTTACTTGCCAACAAAGCATTCACATTGCTGACGCAATCCACGCTTCTAAAATAAAACTAGTAGAAATGGGTTTAGGTCCTCTTGAAAATCATAACAAAATAATAAAAAATATAGAAGAACAAGATAATTCCGTTAATGGTAAGCGAGAAGAAAGACTAAACTGGATGCCAGAAAAGTATAAAGAGTCTGAAACTTTTGAAACAGGAAGTTCGGATACACTGTTATTCTTAGGTTGCATGTCATCGTTTCGAGTAAAGGAAAGCGCAAGTGCTTCTTACGAGCTTTTAAAAGAAGGTAATTTCGATTTTAAGATATTTGAAAAGGAGCCTTGTTGTGGAGAATACGTTTATTCCGCGGGTAAATTAGACTTTGCTAAGAAAATCTTTAATGAAAATTTTGAGCTCTTCAAACAACACGGAATTAAAAACATTATTACTACATGTGGTGGATGTTTTTACGCGTTTAATAACTTATATCCAAAATACATTCAAGATTACGATATTCCAGTTAAGCACGTCATTCAAGTTATTCACGAATTAAAAAAAAATGGCAAATTGAAATTTCGGCAATCTAACGATACAGTTACTTACCATGATTCTTGTAGGACAGGAAGAAAAATTAAAAACATTGATGTTTACGACGAACCCCGAGAACTCTTAAATCTATGTGCTACAGTTAACGAGCTCAAGGCAAATAGAGAATTAACTGCGTGTTGTGGGGCTGGTTCTGGAATTAGAGGGGTTGATAGTAGTTTATCTATTAAAATTGGTAAGAAAATTTTTGACGAATTAGAAACTCAAGATATAATTACATCGTGTCCCTTATGCGTGTTCAATTATAGATACGTAAATTATAAAACGCAATCTCAAATTAAAACTAAATATATAACAGATTATCTCTTGAATGCTCTTGAAGAGTCGTAAATTTTAAAAAAAAAAAGAAAATCCTAATCGTAAAAGTCTATAAAATAAATATTTATACTCACTAAATCGAATTTGCTTATTCAAGACTTAGAAAAAAAAAAGCATAAATAGAATAACAATCTAAATATAATTTAGTCAATTGTCAATTAAAACTAAATTGAGGGTAATTGATAATGGAAGAAAATATACGATTTATTTACAAAAAAGAATTTTGGTACATTAGTGCTTTTATTAATACAAACGAATTCATTGGAGAAACCAAAGCTGAGGAAATAGAGGCTTTACTATTAGAAAAACTGAAAAACCTTAATGAAAAAGACTTAAAAAAGTCTTTCGATTTTTTAGAGAAATATCCTCATGCTGAAGAAAAGAAGAATATTTTAGTAGATATGGCTAATTCTGTTGAAATTGAATGTGATTGGGAGCCATTTTTTCAAAATTTTCCTTATATTGATGAAAATAATCCTTTTACTGAGGATAATAAAGATTTAGGATATAACACACTGGGTTATTTTAAATTTGAGGTTGAATATTATAAAAACGAACCTTATAAAAAGGAAAAAATTACTCCTGACTTAATTCAACAAATTCCCTTTGTTGTACTTGATATCCTCAAGGAATTTGGAAAAAAGCAAGGGAATCAGTTTTTACTTCTTGACATCCAAAGCCCAATTTATATATTCGTTATTTCAAACAAAACCACTCCGTTTGAAGTTCAATGGAGTGAAGCAAATATTGATAAATACAAAAAAATTCTCGGATATTGGACTCAAATTTATGCGGGTCAATGGGGTGATTATACTGATGACCTTTTTGAAAGAAGAGTCAAAAATAATTTATCTAATCGCTTATCAGAACTCCATTATATTAAACGTAATTCTGGATTTGCATTCATGGTAGAACAGAATTTTGAAACGGAATTTCCATATATTGAAAAATATCTCTTAAATCCTACTCCTAAGATGAGGGCCGTTCTTTTTGCGTTGATGTCAATTAATAACTCTCTTAATGTTTTGTTTATGAAACGATATTCTGATGTTTTTATGAGCTTGGAAAAGATTGAGGAGAAAACAAGAAATCTAAGGTTTTTAAGAGGGATGATTCAGACTAAGATGAGCCTTATCTATAATGAATTAGATTGGAACCCACGTCAGCATTATACAAGAGTATTGAAGCATTTGATAAATAAATTCCGCTTGGAAGTCATCATTGAAAGAACTAATGAAAAATTTATAATGCTCTATGACTCGATGCAAGAATTATACCTTAAAAGAAATGAAGAGAATCAAAATAGGACTAAAAAAGCTCTGTATTTCTTAAATATCCTTCTAGGCGCTGGATTTATCGTTGAGTTTGTAACCGCAATAAGAATTTCATTTGGGGTTGAAGAAACAGAAGCACTTTCTCCTATGATTCATTCAGTAATTTCTATAATATTTGGAACTTTCTTGTTGATTACAATTGGATATCTCATCTATAATAGATTTACATCTAAAGCTTCAGAATATGGTCACACTGTTGATGCTGTTATTCAAGACACTAGCAATAATTTGATCTTGATTAAGAGAAAATACGCTCCTTTTAAAGGAAAATATGCTCTACCCGGAGGCTTTATAAGGTATAATGAGGATCCTAAGCAGGCACTAATAAGAGAAGTAAGGGAAGAGACTAACCTTGCGGTCGAAATTATCAGAAATATTGGAACCTACGATCAAAAGGGCCGTGATCCAAGAGGTAAAATAGTATCAACTGCGTTTAAATGTAATTTAGTACGAGACCTTTCGAAAATGATGGGAGGTGATGATGCAGCTGTTGCTGAAGCAATACCAGTCGAAAAAGTTAAATCTATGGACTTAGCATTTGATCATAAGCAAATCCTCAAAGATGCTGGAGTTTTTTAAAATACTAATTCTCATTTTTTTTTTTTTATTTCTTAAATTTTATTAAGATTATATAAAAAGAGAAAAAAAATAATTGCTTAGTTATTTATTAATTCTTTTAATATCGGTCTTCTTCTCAGAAACTTCCCTTTCCAAATCTTCTTTAAATTTTAAAGCATAGTCATACAATTCTTTACATAAATTATCAAATTGCATTGGATTATATTCATGTACAAGTCCCCTATTTATATTTAATCCTTCTAAGTCTTCCCATTTTAAATTAATGCCTAGAACTGGCGTAATTTGTATAATATGTTTTCGAGCAAGCCTTATTTCATTCATATAATCAGTAGAATTTAATGATTTATCAGTTGGAAAGAATATTAAGAGTTGACAACGAGGAACTGTTTTCTGCATCCAATCATCTATATTACCTACAAGATTTTCTTCACAGTAATATACAAGAGAAATCTCCTTCTGTGATTCAAGAAACTTTGCAATCTTGGCTATTTGATAACCTCAAAAAATTTGATTTTAAATGAATTAGTTATACTGCAAAATTGATTTATTTGGCTTAGAAAGCAACTGGAGTTTGATCAAGTGGCTTTTTATCCAATATCTTTTTTTTTTTTTTTTTTTCCTTTAATATTAAGAGGATGTTTTTAATGAAAACTGTTATAAAACCCTTTCCAAGCAATTGAGTACCTTTAATTATAAATTCTTCTTCATTGATTTGTCCATTCTTATTCTGAAGCTTTAGATGTAAACTTCTATGGATGATGATGATAATAGAGAAGATGATCTTGAAGACGAGTTAGAAACTCAAGATATAATTTCATCGTGTCCCTTATGCGTGTTCAATTATAGATACGTGAATTACAAAACTCAATCTGAATATAAATCTAAATACATAACCGATTATCTTTTAAAAGCGTTAAAAAAAGAATGAAAAAATTCGATTTCAAGCACGATTTTAGATGCAATAGGAAGCAACGATAGGTTAGAATCTTAAAATCCTCTGAAACAGGTGCATTATCCATGTCGTTAAGAATTTTGGGTATGAGACATATTTAAAGTAGGGGATATTAGGTAATGTGGTACGTGTTGAAATCTTAAACATTGCTTTGACATAATCCGGTGGACACCCTTTAAAGAATACTCCATACTTCTTATATTGTTCTGCACAGTCTCCATATACTATTGTTTTTCGTTTCTCCAACTTTTCCAGTTCTTTTTCAGGAATATCGAGATCCTTTCCAACGATAATTGTCATTCCACTCAGAATTTCCCATCCTAAATTTTTTCCATAAGCATCTAAATAAGATCTCAGGAATGCAGGGCAACCAGAGATGCAAACTTCTTTCCCTTGATAAATAGTTAGAGACGGATGCACTTTAAGACTCCTATCTTGATCGACAAAATTACATTTTTTAACCTCTAAATAATCTCTGTTAACTATCTCAATATCATTAATGTTTAAAGGGCCTATTCCTCTTTCAGCTAAATTTTTCAAATGCTGAACCTCTTTAGGATCCTTTCCAATTAAATAACAACATGTAACATCAACCGCCAAGCAATTATCACCAGCAATCATCATTTGGGTTTTAATTGGCTTCACTTCAGCGGGCCCATTTCCCTCACCCGATATAATAGTATCAGTGATGATTAAATCTGGCTGGCGAATAAGCGCGATGTCAGAAAGATGATCATGTAATCGGTCGTCATGATATTTTAATCGTTCTTTTTTTGAAATTAAGCCAAAATTATTCTTTACACTTAAAGTAACATCTGTATAGAGGTTTCCCTTCAATTTAGGGACAGAAATGAAATAATCAATTGATCCATCTACCAATAATTTTGGGTACTTGATTACATGGTTGCTAATAAATGGCTCTTTTACAAAGATGTTTTTTCTTTTCTTTTCATCCAAATAACAAAATTTGACATTTCTAATTCCTTTTACTACTTTCTTAATTCCTACTCTATTAAAAGCATATCTTGCCGTTCCCATAGTACGATTTTCAGCAATTAAAATTTTTCGGGCACCACGATCTGACAATGCTTTTGCAATACCTGCAACCAAGTTTACATGTGTGTTAATCGCAATCGCTTTTTGGGAATCACCAATAGGGAAGACAAATGAAGGCTTAATTAAAACAGATTTTTCTTCAAAAAGATATCCTTTTTTATCAAAGTATTCTCCGAGTTTTTTCGAAATCTCCAGAGAATTATAATCTTCTTGTGGAATAACTGTTACTTGATATTTAGAAATCATAACTCTATGACCTTATGATACTATATTATTGGATTATAATAATCTAAAAGATCATAATTGTTCTTAAAAACTTTTAGTTCTAACAATATTTATTGAAAAGTAAAAATTTAAGCATGTTTAACAATTATTAAGTATGGTGAACTTTTATGGATGATGATGATAATAGAGAAGATGATCTTGAAGACGAGTTAGAAAAACAATGGGAAATGCAAGATCAAATTCACAAAGTTTGCAAAATGAAAGGAGACACAGAAGAAAAACAAAAAAAATGGAAAGAAAAATATAGTTAGTTTTTAATTATCAGTATCGATTTTTTGAATGAATCGACTTGTCCTTGTTTCGATTTTTGATTTCATCGCGTAAAAAACTACTACTCCACATAAAACGATGATCAATTGTATAACAACGATTAATAGGTTAAACGTAAAGAGTAATCCGAAACAGACGATACAACCTAAGAGCGCAATTATTGGCACCCATCCAAGATTAGGTTTTAGTTTAAAAGGTCTTTCAAGGTCAGGCTTTTTCCTTCTTAAAGCTATTAAGCTGAGGTTCACTAAGAAAAAAGTAATGAGCACGCCAAAAACAGTAGCATTCGCAACTATAGAGATGTCTCCAAGAAATAGCGGAATCATCGTTAAAATCATTGTTATTAAAACGGCTAAAGCAGGTGTTCTAAATTTTGGTGATACTTTGCTTAAGCCTTCTGGCAACGCTTTATCCCTAGCCATACCGTACATCATTCTCGAGGTGACGATCATCATTATTAATACAGTATTTGCTGTAGCGAATAGTGCTATAAAAGACATTATTATACCTCCAATAGGACCTAAAACAGCAGAAGTTACGCTATTTAAAGGGGCTGGAGACGATGCAATTTCGCTATAGGGCAATATGCTAACTACTGAGATGGCTGTTAAACAATACAAAACAGTTGTAATAATAATCGAATAAATTATAGCTTTAGGAAGGTTTTTAGCGGGGCTTTTGACTTCTTCAGCGATGTTTGCGATATCTTCAAACCCAATATACGCAAAAAATATTAGAGCAACCGCCGAAAAAATACCAGTAAACGAACCTCCTATAGGGAGCTCAAAATAGTTGACTGATCCTAAATGTGGGATACCAATTATAATGATTAAAATGAGCCCAGATGCTTCAATAAATGTAAAAAGGATATTAGTCCATGTGGAAGCTTTGATACCGATGAAGTTTACAAGGCTTAGAATTACTATGAGCAAAGCAGCAAATATTACTATAAGTATAATCGACGGAACTCCGATTAAAGCAGCCAAATAATTGGCAAAACCTAACGCGACGGTTGCGGCTGAAAGGATACCTGAAAAGATAATTATCCACCCTAATAAAAACGATAAAATTCGAATTTTAAAAGCCTCTTCAGTGTAAACAAATTCAGCAGCGCTTTTAGGATACATAGCAGAAAGCTCAGCGTATGACAAACCGGTTAAAGCACCAGTAATCGAAGCTAATACGAAAGCCAACCAAGAGAGGTTTCCCGTAATTCCTACGACCTCGCCTATTAAGGCATATATACCAGCACCTAAGACATTTCCAATTCCGTAGACTGTTACGCCGAATAATGACACTCTTCTTTTTAATTTTGGCGCTTTTTTAACTTCTTCCAACATAATTCACCTTTCTAAATATAAATTATTTTATACTTAGTTTTATAAAAAGTTATATAGTGAGCTATAGTAAAGTGAATTAAAATTTAAGATAAAATGCAATTTATAACCTACCAAGGACAGAAATTCGACGTTTCTGATAACGCTTTAATTTTGGGTAATCAGGGAATTGAAGAAATATCAAAAATAATTGGGCTTAAAGAGCTTTCAAATTTAAAGGCATTATATCTCTTTAATAACAAGATTTCTGAAATTAGAGATTTAGATAATCTACTAAATTTAGAAAAATTGAACCTCTATGGAAACGAGATAAAACAGATTAAGAATTTATATCCTTTAATTAAATTAGATACGCTATTTCTTTCTGAAAACAAAATTGAAGAAATAAAGGGACTTTCCGAGTTAAAAAATCTGCACAATTTATCATTAGAAGATAATCAAATATCAGAAATAAAAGGTTTAGAACGTCTAATTGAATTAAGAAAATTAAACCTTTATGGAAATAACATTTCTGAAGTTAAGGGACTAGAGAACCTCATAAATTTAATCGAATTAAGAATCGGGAATAACCCTATACCTCACGAAATCTTAGAGAATTGCGGAGGTCTTAACAGTAATGGCTATGCTAATAATCCAAAATTATTTGTTAAATTCTGTATTAAGAATTAAAATAAAAATATTTAAAAATTTTATTGTATTTTTTCTGGTCTAGTAATACAGGGTTGCTGTCGATGGCGATGTGGTTTCACTCCTTGTAACCTTATTTCTCTCCTTTTTTTAGCCTCTTCATAACGCCGTTTTTCTTCTTCGGTCTCTGGAATTAATCCTGGGACCTCCGTTGGTTTGTCATCTTTATCAATAGCGACAAATGTAAGATAAGCAGAGCCAACATGAGTATGAACACCTGTTTTAAGACATTCTGCCTCCACTCTGGTGCCAATTTCCATCGAAGTTCTAGATACGTAATTTATAGCTGCTTTTATGAATATAAGATTTCCAATATAAGCTGGCGAGATAAAATCAAATCTGTCGACTGAAGCAGTAACTACATTAGTATGAGTGTGTCTAGCAGCCACAATAGCCCCTGCTTGGTCAACAAGTTTTAATAAATTGCCACCGTGCACATTACCAGCGACATTTGCGTGCTCTGGCATCATAATCTGCGCAAGTTCTACTCTTGATTGCGAAACTGTTTTAGCTTCCAATATAATATACCTCTATTTAACTGATTTTCTTTAAGAATAAAAATGTTAAGAGTAATAATAAAAATTATCCTTTTAAATTATAATTTAAAAAAAGACCAGTAATGTTCTCTATTCAAATGAGAGAAATTTAAATTAAATTCTATATTCTATTATTCAAATTATAGAATAATGATTTAAAATAAATAGCTAAATAAAAGGAAAAGTGATAAAAAATGCCAAGTTTTAAAGAAACTTACGAAGCAATAAAAAAGGATGTTAAAAACGGGGAGAAAAATTTCAATGTAGCCTGTGAAATGCTGTCAGAAGGGATGCAAACTAAGGTTACTATGGGCGCTTCAAATCACGAATTTATAATTGATGCCCCTATAGGCTTAGATGGGACAGACAAAGGACCATCTCCATTATTGGCCATATTAGGCTCTATTGGTGCTTGTATTATTGCAGTTGCAAAATTTTGGGCGTTAATAGAGGACATAAAAATCGAATCTATGACAGTGAATTCAAGAGGTCACCTAAATCTCGCAGGTATTTTTGGTCTTAATGATAATATACCTCCAGGTTATGATACATTTCAACCCATCATTAGAATTAAGGCAGATGCTCCTAAAGCAAAAATAGAAGAAATGATGGAAAAAGTATTTAGCCATTGCCCAGTTATTTATAATTTCAATGGGCCTACTCCAATTAAATACAAACTGCAAATTAGAGAATAAGATTTTTATATTTTATAATTTTTTTTTTATTCACAGTTCATTCAATACGAGTTTAGCGTAAAGGAAATTTAGGATCTCTTTTCTCAAAAAAGGCAGCAGAAGCTTCGTTTACGTCTTTTGAACTAAATGTTAAAACGATTGAAGAGTTTTCAAATTGTAGGATGGTTTCTAAGCTTGGGGAATCTAAAGATAAATTAATCGCTTGTTTGGTCATTCTCAATCCTAAGGGACTCTTCTTTAACAATTCTTCTGCTTTTTCGATTGCTACATTTAACAAATCTTCCTTTTCAACAACTTTCAGAACTAATCCTATTTTTTCAGCTTCAATACCATCAACAATCTTTCCACTATATAATATTTCAGCTGCTCTTGACATTCCAATAAGGCGAGGAAGAAAATAACTACCTCCCACATCTGCACCAGTAAGCCCAATATTAATGGAAGCGTTAATAAATTTTACATCTTCACTGGCAATCCGTATATCTGCTGCCATTGCGAATCCAAATCCCCCACCTGCGGCTGCTCCGTGTATAATTGCAATTATTGGTTGACTAATTTTTCGCATTTTCACATATATTTGACTTATACGCCATTGATGATACATTTTCTTTTTTAATGGCTCTGGAACGTTTAAAAAGTGGTATTTCTCATAACCTACGGGGGTCTTCTTTGAATTTAAAATTAATCCTTCTTGTAAATCAGTTCCAGCACAGAATGCTCGTCCCATTCCCCCAAAAATCACTATACGACAATCTAGATTTGTCATCAAATGGTCTAATAATTCATGCAAGTCTTCCTCCATTTGAAAAGAAATAGCATTTAATTTCTCTGGACGATTAAGTGTTAAAATACCAATACCATTTGGTTTCAGTTCAAACTTTATTGTTTCAAAATTCAATCTTTTTCACTTCTTTAATATTAATTATTCTCCATTAAGAATTAATTTGATTGTTTCTTTTAATTTTGGAATATGGTTTTCAATTATATCCCAAACTAAGTCATAATCAACCCCAAAATAGTGATGGATTAGTTTATCTCTCATTCCCGCAATTTTATTCCATTCGATCTGTCTGTATTGTTCACATATTTGTTTAGGAATTCTTTTTACTGCTTCCCCAATAATCTCCAAGCTTCTAACAAATGCTCTTTTTAGCGTTTCATCTTTAATAAACTCATCATGCGTTAATTCTTTTGATATGGTTATTATATATTTAAGTTCATCATTAATGTGATTGATTTTGTCCAAATAATCGTTAGATCGATTCAAAATAAGCCTCCTTTAATATTTTGGGCTTCATATAAGGATTGAGAGCTTCAATTGTGAGTAAATCTATCTTTCTCTGCAAAAGACCTTCTAATAAAAAAACCAATTCTATAAAATTATCATAATTTTTTTTTCCTTCTTCAAACTCAACTATGAGATCGACATCACTCTCATTAGTATGCTCTCCTCTCAAAACGGAACCAAATAATCCTATCTTTTTAACATTATAATTCTTTAATTTTTCTTTATTTTGCTTTAGAAGCTTGAAAATATCTTCTTTATTTAGAGCTTTCATGTTTTTCTCAATCAATAGGTATTATTCATATTTATTAAATATATTCATCCTAATACTTTTTTCTACTAATGATTTATCAATATAATGACGAGTATTTGAGTCATCTAAATCCGGGTTAGCTCAAGGAATGTTTTTGAATTTCTTCCCCCAAGGGCACTTAAAGAGTCATTAAAATCTCTTTCTCTTCCGGTTTTTTTTTTAATTTACGCAACAATCTTGAAAATTTAAGTGGTTTTCCCTTGTAATTTAATTCAGCAATCGCTTGATCTTGATAAGCGTGGAAAAGATCCAGAGATAATTTTTCCCAATCTCGGCAAATCTCTAATGTTTCATTATCATTTCTCAAAAGTGTATCGTGTGATATTACCCTTGAAAATTCAGTAGCTAGAAATCCAATGGTTCTTGGATCTACTCCTTCAAGAATATCTCTAATAAAGTCGTCAGCTGTGTACCATTCAGCAACCCTTTGAAAATCGCGATGTATTTGTGTAAGTAAAACATTTCGAGGACCTTCCCATAATTCCATGATCAGGGAATCTCGATGCAATCGAGGGAAATCGATAAAATCTTCCATGATTCCGTGTCCGCCAAAAAACGAGATTGCCTTCCTAATTATTGCTGGTGCATCTTCAGCTACAACTATCTTTTGCAGCATTATAAGCTCTCTTAATCTAAAGCGCCTCTTTCGTTCAGTAAGGTCCTCAATTTTTTGTAATTCTCTTATCCCGCTAATGAGTTCTTCGTCAAAATGGATGTATTCTGAGTAAACTTTAAATACACCTGCTGCAGTTTTCATTACATTGTGATTAATGTCGTTAATTTGGTTAATCATGAGAGGAAAAGAAGAGACTGGAACACCAAAAGCAGTTCTAAATTGAGAATACAAAATTGCTTCTCGTGCTACTTTCAGTAAACTTGCTGCCATGCCGAAAGCAACATGAAGTCTAGACAAGGAAAGAACGATGCCTACTATATCTGCTAGACCTTTCTCTAGAGGCCCGACCGAGTAAGCGACAGCACCATTATATGTGATTTCAGCTGTAGGCAATTCGGCAGTTCCAAGTTTTTGTTTTAATCTATCAATTGTATAAGAATTTCTAATTTCTCGCTTTTTATTTCCAGGAAGCCACGCTGGGACAACAAAAGCAGCAACTCTAGTGGATGATGGGACTTTTTTTGGTTTAGCGGTCACTATAGCATAATCTGCCTGCATTGCTGAGCAAAAAAATTTTTGTCCATACAAACGCCAACAATTTGAAACACCATCAGAACCTTCCTTTTCTTCGAAAACTGCCTCGACAAGATTAGCAGGAACATCGCTACCGCCTTGAATTTCACTCACATACTGCGAACCTATTCCATATCCTCCAATACCATCTCGAAGGGAGGTTAAAATTTTATGGGCTTCTGGTTTAAGTTCGTTTTCGTATTTTTGAAGTAATTCTACAGCACCATGAGTACACGCTATAGGACACGTTACTCCAGCTTCGCCATTTTGGTAAAGTAAAAACATTTTAACAAATTTACTCCAAGGATTATTTAAGCCCGGATCAAATAATCCAAGATTAAAAATTTCCCTCTCTAAAGTTTCTGTTTCTGTACATCTTTTTATTTTGTCAATACGATGGTTATATGCATCATAATGCTGGATAACCGTGCACTTCATTCGATTTTCAAGCCTATTTGCTTCGTCAGCAAGAGCTTTAAATCGAAATGAGACGATATCTGAAAGTTCTCGCAACTCAGAGTCAATTTTTTCGAATTCATTAAAGGGGATATATTTTTTCACTAATGCCTGAAAAAATTCATCGTCCCGATAATAATCAAAATGATTTTTAACAAAAATATAATCATCAAATGAATATGGATTATCTCTATTTCCTTCTTGATCACTCATTCTAACCAATTATTAGATTTCTATTATGGTATCTAAATTTAATAATAATAATTAAAATATATTTTTAAATAATGTGTTTAAGAATTGAAATGAAGAAAAATAAAGTTCTATCTGTATTGTAACTCTGAAGGATGAGTTGTGGCGAAGAAATTGATTTATTTAAAAATTTAACATTAATTTTTATTATTTCAATAAAAGTACTTTAAAATTTATAATTTAAGAGTGAGATTAAAATCAATATTTAACAGTCTCAGCGTAATAGAGCATTTAATGTCTTTTTAGCTATCGAAAATAAAGTAAGCAGATGTTCCTCACATTCTCCTAAAGACCTAAATAATAATGTTAGCCACAATTTTGAATCCATCCATCCTAATATTAAAGAAATTTCAACTTTGTTAAATCATTTAATGAATATATTAAAATAAATCAGATAAATAAGAAAAGAAAAGGAGATTACTTATTTTTTGGAAAAAAAGGACATCGGTTTTCATGACATTGCTTATTTAATTCATAGACACCACAACGACCTATCATTTTTTGCTCTGGTAAATGATAGTCAAATTTCTTGAGATATTTAATAGCTTGTTCAATGGCAACATAAGCACTAAGACGACAGCATCTAGGGCCTCCTAGTTTTCCTATTCTTTCTTGAGCTCTTAATGCCGCTTCAAATCCAAGAGTGCGTTCTTTATCATGAAAAGGCGTTGATTTCTTAATGATGCTAATAGCAATTCCAACTCCGCTGCCTCCTCCACAAGTTCCGCAAAATCCACATCCTCCCGCAGGTATTTTTAAACCCCTCATAAAAGCTTCTTTCACATCTTTTTCTGAAAATTCATAATTATTATTTTTCAAAGACATTAGAATAACTGCAGGAACAATCCCATGATGCCAAGGACCGTGAAAAGGTAATTGTTCTGAAGCGGTCCACACATCAGTCAGCTTTGCTATAACCGCCTCAAATATTTCCACGGGGGCTTTCGCAGATAGGTGAAGGATAATGGGTAAAACTTTTGGTATAAATTCCATATAATCCTCCATCGTCAGTTTGTCAAATTCCAGTACTTTTTCCATGAAATCATCATAGGTATTGAAATTCTTTGACACTTCAAATTGATTTTCGTCCAACTTTTTCTCACTTGCCTATTTTTATTGAATTTTATTCTAAGTAGTAATTAATTAAAGCAAATTTTTAATCTATTTTAAGTTTTTTCAAAATAAACCAAAAATTATTAAAACAAAAAAAGAATAATATTATTGTTGACTGAAGAAAGATTTAAGAATTATATTCAAGAAATGGAGAAAGGAACAAGTTGTACCGAATTTTTAGAAAAAAAAAAGGAATTAATCTTGAATATAAAAAAAGATTCCAATGCTATGAAAGAATATAACACTCACAAAGCTCTTTCCAATATAAAAAGATACCTTATTTTTAAACTACTGAAAAATAAACCAATGTGTACATGTGCCATTGCTAAAATTTTTGAAGTATCTGATGGGACTATAACCCATCATCTTAAATTGTTAGAAAAAGCAGGCTTAATTATTGGGAAAAAAGAAGGTTATTTCACGAGGTATTATACTATTGAAGGATTAGTCCAGAAATTATCATGAATAAATGTAAACATCTAAATACTATTGTCAGCTCAAGGGATATTTTGGATCTCTTTTTTCGAAAAAGGATTGAACGCCTTCCATAATGTCATCTGAAGTAGAACAAAGCATTTGTGCACGATTTTCTAATTGAAGAATAGTTTCCAGACTTGGGGAATCAAGAGATAAATTAATTGCTTGTTTGGTCATCCTTAACCCCAAAGGGCTTTTATGCAACATATTTTCAGCCAATTCAATAGCAGTATCTAATAATTTTTCTTCTTCTACCACACTTAAAACTAGTCCAATCTTTTCAGCTTCAGAAGCATCGACAAATCTTCCCGTATATAAAATCTCTGCTGCTCTTGACATCCCTATCAGTCGAGGAAGGTGATAACTAGATCCTAAATCTGAGCCAGAAAACCCCACATTAATAAATGCGTTATTAAATCTTGCTTTTTTGCTGGCAATCCTAAAATCTGCGGCTAAGACAAAAGCAAAACCTGCCCCTGATGCAGCACCCTGAATTAAAGCGATAATTGGTTGACCAATCTTACGCATTTTCACGATAATTTGACTGGTGTGCCACTGAGCGTATAATTTTGCCTTTATAATATCTTTATCGGGAGCATTTAAAAAATGAAACTTTTCTTTTAATTCTGCTGGCTTCTTTTTAGACTGTAAAACCATCGATTCTTTCAAATCCAAACCA
>JAHQWH010000065.1 GCA_029856105.1 Promethearchaeia archaeon
CAGGAGAACCGTTTAAGTACACAATAGTTAGCAAAATATCAATTCCCCCCTCCCTCCCAGAAATTCCGGGATATCCATTGACGCCGATAGTTTCCTTTAGTATTATCGCAATTATCTCAATTATAATAGTCTTCCATAAAAAACGGCGTAAATATTATCAATAAAATAAAATCTTATTTAATTTTTTTTTTTTAATGCTCGATATTAATATTAATAAATGAGTTAGTGTAATTTAAAAAGCCACACGACATAATTATAAATAATAATTTATTTAATGTTTAAACATGAACCTACCCAAATATGCTCTACGGCGAATTTTAATCTCATTCCCCATATTATTAGGCGTGTTAGCCATCACTTTTGCTCTAATGAAACTCGCTTGTCCTGATGATGTAATAGTTTACCAGAGATTACCTATGCCCTTTACTCAAGAGCAATTCGATCGCGAATATTCCCTTCTTGGATTCGATAAGCCAATTATAATACAATTTCTTGTATTTGTTAAGTTGATGTTCACAGGTGATTGGGGTACATCAATGATTGTTGTTATGGATTCAAGCTGCAAAGATATAATATTTCAACGATTACCTAGAACCTTAGAAATAGCAATTATTTCTTATATCATTTCAACCTATCTTGGACTAAAATTAGGAGTAATAACCGGCTCAAATCGTGGAAATAGACCTGATAAGTTAACCCGCATAATTACTTACTTGGGAATATCTGTACCTCCCTTCGTTTTGGCTATCTTTTTTTCCCAAATGGCTGCATTTGAAGATATAAGATTATTTCCATTTTTTGGATATAAAACACCAGGTATAGGAACTCCTACTGCTATAACTAATGCAAGAATCATTGATTGCATTCTTACGGGAAATTGGGTAATTTTAGGTGATTATTTATATCATTTGATTGTGCCCGTATCTGCTATGATAATCTTCCAGCTTTCGATTATATTACGGCAAATACGCTCAAGTATGATTGATGTCCTTCAATCTGATTATATACGAACGGCTTATGCGAAAGGTTGTAAAGAAAAAACGGTGAATAATAAACATGCATTCAAAAATGCTTTAGGACCATCCATCTCAGTAATTGGAATGGGCTTTCCTAAGATTTTTGCAGGTTTTATTGTGTTAGAGGTTGCATTTGACTTACCTGGCATAGGACAACTATTTTATTTAGCTTTCAAATCCTTGGATTATGCTTTAATATTACCAATAATTTTCATTTGTGCTATAGTGGTACTAATTTTTAATTTTCTAGCAGATATAACGTATGCAATAATAGATCCTCGTGTAAGACTTACATAAAACTACATCTCCCCTATTTAATTAGATTTTTTAGCTTTCAATTATTTATGCCGAATAGATTTCTTAAGAATTATAAAGTATTACTTGTATGGTATTCTTTTTTTTTATAAAGGTTCGATATTAATATTAATAAATAAGCTAGTGTAAGTATAATTAGGAACAAAATTTCACGCAGTGATCTTATTGGAATTAGACGAAATTAAAAATAAAGAGATTATCGAAAGCATCAATAATTATTTAACGATGCGAGATAACGACAAAGCTCTAGTCATTGTAAACGGTTTATTGGACAAGGACCCTTCCAACGAACAGGCTTGGCTCTATTTAGGGATTGTTAACCGACGTTTGGGTAAACTGGGCGATGCAATTAAGTGTTTTGAAACTGCTACAGATCTAAATTCTACTTTAATAGAGGCTTGGGGATTGCTAACTGTTACACACATTGATATGGGAAATGTGAAATTAGCGGAAAGTGTCATGGAAAAAGCAGTAGAATTTAATCCTCTTGACGAGAAAATTCAATTCTATTCCGACAATTTAATTCGCGTCTATGAAAAATTTGGACCCTTCTTCTGAGACAGAAAATGACATTTAAAGGAAAAACAGCGATTGAAGGAAGAATCGTTGAAATTAGAGGGGGCGAGAAGCGCATTTCTAGAGCCTATACTTATGGATATATGTCATTAACCGTTCGTGTGGGTATATACATGTATTCCGTATTAGTTAGTGCCTCAAAGATAAATTCTTACGGATTTCTACCTCACGTTGGACATTATATTCGAGCGGAAGGAATTCGATCGCCTTCTCAAGACGGTTACCACGATTTCTCAATGAGCCATCTCTCATCACTCGAGCATATCGAACCTGATATCGAACCTCGAAAGTAATGCTGAAAACATCTAAAAATCAAGCTTTTACTTTTAAAACCTTTTTGCCGTTAGAATTTATTAATTCCAATGTTTCTACTTCGTTGAAATTAGATTTGAAATAACTCTTTTTTGTTTCTGAACCCAACAATGACGGACTATGTACTTTCATGAGTTTCTTGATAAAAAAATACTTATCTATATAAGAACCTATTGCCCAAATAACAAGCATTCGCGATTTCCGATTTTGAACTTGAAGACTCCATTTATCTTTACATCTAAGTGAACAAAATCGATGTATTTTAGTTTTTTGTGCAATATTCACATGCTCTACTATTTTTTTTTCAAAGTCCTTGAATGATTCACCACAATACTCACATATCATCATGATACGAAGAAAATCCGTTATTGAGACTATTTTCGTTTTAAAAATTTAATAAAATAGCATTATTTAAAAGAAAAAGTTCTACTTACCTTTTCTAATAAATAATTTTAAGTTCTTTACATTAAATTGATTCGAATAATTGCAGAAAGGATTTTTAAGTGTTAATTTCAGTTATTTCTTTTTCAATTTTATAGTATTTTTCTGTATCAAGAGGGATCTTTCTAATCAAAACCATGCTAATTCCAATAAAAATTAAAGCAATCAAGGAAATCCCGATTTTATTGAAAAAATAGTACTCTTGAAATCCATCAGGTCCGGAAATGGTGATGAAAAGCATTGAGAAAACGGTAGCAAATTGGCCCAAATAGATCCCAATAAAACCCGAAATTAAATTAAACATATAATTAAAACCAAAGTAGGTTGCTTCACACCTTCTGCCAGTATTTAAAAAATAATGGTCGATAATAATAGCTAGAAATAATAATTTAACAAAACTTAACCCAGATAAGCTTAAATTAATTAAAAATGTGAGAATATATGCAGAAATAAGATCAGACAAAAATAGTAGAGCAAGGGAAAATATTAGAAGGGCTAACAACAGGATTTTGAGGAGTTTTTTAATTCCAATTGAAAGAGATAATTTTCTCCAGTAAAGAAGAAATGCAATGATAGCTACGCTGGGGATGATATTCATAAAGAATGTATTAATCTCAATTAAAGAAGGGGTTATATTTTCTAAATTGAATCCCCAAATATAAGTTAAAGCGCCTTCAATTAACGCCTCTGAAATTGTAATGAAGAAAAATGCTATCAGAAACCAAATAAATAATTTATTGTTTGATGATAAAATCTTGTAAGAAGCGTGTTCGTTAGATTTTGGTTTCTCTGACAATCGCAAGTACGGTTCATCGAATCCATATCTAAATAATATTATCCCCCCAAGAACAATGAGCAAGACAAAAATAATACCAAAATATAATTCTTCGAGATTAAAAAATACTTCAAGGATAACTATGATTAACGATCCTAAAGCCGAAAATCCCAACAGTAAACCAATAACCTTAGTTCTTGAATTTAGATCCCGAAACATTTCTGGAAAAAGGCTTATGAAACCGATATTAAAGACTATAGAACTGAAAATGTAAATACCTTGCATAATACCGAAATATAAAATGTTGAGAAAAAGGTCAGTAGAACCAAAACTTAAGGGAGAAAAATAATATAGAAACGTCATCAAGGACATCCCTACTATACCAATTATTAAGTAAGGCGATCTTCTGGAACCTCGCTTTTTTTTATCGGAAATAGATCCCAATAAAGGAGTTAGCAGTGCTAAAATAAACGAAAACCCTGAAAAAAATGCTGTATAAATAATAAGGTCGAAAGTATTTGCTCCAATAAGAAACAAATTAGTGGTAACAGATTTATAAAGAGTTATGGCACCGAAAGTGATTAAAAAAGAACTTATAGAGTATCCTAAAGAGAATTTATTAGATGAAATTTTAGAAAACATGATAATTTCCATTGGATTTTAATAACTTACTCAAGTGAGCGTATATTTTATATTGAAGGAATAGACTATTTAAATGTTATTGAGTGTGTTTTATTAAAAAAGGAAATGAATGAAATTAATAAACTCAATCCAATACTCTTACGAATTCATAATCAACAGTAATTGTACTCTTTGTTTCAATTATTTCTCCAAGTATCAACACTTTTTGATCAATAAATTTATGTAATATTTGGTCGTTCTGCCATAAATGGGATTTTTTCCTCACGAGAATTTCCGACCATCTATTTGCATAATCATCCAGCGGTTTAATAAAATATTTAGCCCCTTCAGATAAGGTTCCGACACCTGCGGTTTTAGCATAAATAATTCCCGTAATTTCATCCATCTAATCAAGACACCTAAATGAGAAATATAGCAATTATAATTAAAATAAATTGGAGCTTAATAAATTTATACCCTTCATAGAATTCAATTAATTCAGATTAGTATAAGTTATTAAAAAAAAAATTGAATTTTTTTAAAATTTTTAAACTTTAGGAGGATTTTTCTCTGCCCAACTTTGATATTTCTTAGCACAAACTTCATAATTTTCGAATAATCTAGGCATATTTATTTCTTTTCGCATACCATAAACAATAGGTTCTACTTTTTCCCAAACCATAGAACCATATAAATCAAAGATTAAGTCTTCACTAAGAAGTTCCTTGTTAACAAGCACGCCTATAAGTTCCCCATTTCTAGCATTTGTCATGAAGTTTTTATATCCTTCACTTCCCATTGGATACTTAGTTTTGAAATCATCATAGTTTTTTTCATGTAAATCTGTAAAGATCCAGTTGGAAGCTTTTTGATTTTCTTCATTCGCAGCCATTACCGCCATAAATTGGAGTAATAATGCTGCATCTTCTTTTGTTGGTTTTGACATTTTTGTATCCATTTTATTGATGATAGCCTATAATTTAAATTTTTCTTTAAATATCCTCTCACATTTTAGGAATAAAATATTTTAAGATAAACTAAAATAACAGGAAAAAGTGGTGATAAGATATTTATAATCCTGAATTAGCACACATCAGGGGTACAACTTCTGAAGAACATAACACAGAAGGCACTATAAGCACAATAGACGATTATTTAACGGCTGGCTGTCTCAGTCCCGATAATTGGGATTTTATGGTTCAAAAGTATATAAAAAAGAGGTAGTTAACTTGAAAAAATTGCGAAACATCGAGTGGCAGAATTATCGGCACCCTGAATTTCTTCAGTCTCTAAGTATTAGCGTAAACGAGCTGAAGTATGTTAAGTTGTTTTTAAAAGGCGGTGCCGCTTCTTTAGTTAAAGAGGTCTTGCGGGAGCGAAAAACTAAGCAGTTCAACTACCATCGAAACAATGACTTAAAAAATTATAGCAAAACCAAAAAAATCAAAGCTTAATTCTCAATTTTTTTATCATTATTCTTTTCTTACTATTTATTGTTCGCTTTTTGTAACCTTTTAATTTTCAATATTTTGACTGTAATATTCTTTATAATAGTATTTTCATGGTATTTTCATAGAAAAATATAAAAACCTAATTTACTTAGAAATAGAATATGAGACTTGCAACACTAAAAAGGGAAATTATTCGAGATTTTGGAACAGAGAGAGAATTAAACAAATACCAAAAAGAAATATTGTCAGCTATTGTTCAATCACTTAGTTTCGATTATGACATTGGCGAGAAATTTCACGAATACATCGAAAAGAATCAACCTGATATTAATGCGCTAACAAACGACTTTGATCCGGAGAGTAAGAATGAATTTAACCAATTTTTTAGTGATCTTGAATACATGAAAGACCATACTGTATTTGAAACTATTAAATACTTAATCAGCAATAAAGAGAAAGTTCTATCTTTTATAGATACGTCTGAATCCTTGAAAAACCAATATTATTTGCCGGTGGAAGTTCCTGGCGATGTGTCTGTATTTAAACATAAACATGGATTGAAATACGTCCCTCTGAGCGTTTTAAATTCTTTGAAAAATAAGGATTTTCTCGATTGTGGCGCGTATTTTGGAGATTCAGCTTTAATGTTCGCAAGAGATTATCACCCAAATAATATCTATTCTTTTGAACCAGATCCCGAAAATTATCGAATTCTGTTAGAAACTATAAAATACCATAACTTCAAAAATGTAGTTCCAATTAGTAAATGCGTAGGGGAAAAATGTGGTGAAGCAGATTTCTATACCATGGGCCCATTTTCCCATATCCCTGAAGCTGAAGGAAATAGCGTAATGGAAATGACAACCGTTGACGAATTTGTCCGCGAAAGAAAACTTGATGTTGGCGTAATAAAAATCGATATCGAGGGCTATGAGATGGAAGTACTAGAAGGAGCAAAAAAAACGATTGTAGACCAGAAACCTGTGTTGCTATTAGGAATCTATCACAACCCAAAGGAATTTTTCGAAGCTAAACAATTCGTACAAGAATTAACTCCGAAGTATAACTTTATATTCAAAATCTTGAGTGATGTGAGGCCTATCGCTGAGTCCTATATAATCGCGTGGTAATTACATTTAAAAATACAAACTCCCCAGACAAT
>JAHQWH010000064.1 GCA_029856105.1 Promethearchaeia archaeon
TAATACTTTCTTCCTATTTTGACTTTAAACTTTTATATAAACAACTATTTAAAAAAAAATTAAAAAAGAAAATAGTATTCTCCTTTTTATATTTAATAGAATTATATAATTGAAAATAAAAAAAAAAAGATCGCGATATTAAAATGCCAGGTAAAAAATTTGAAGTACAAGCAATTAACGACGAAATCCTTGCGAAGTTTAGCCTTAAAAATCGATATTCTTTTTTGAATAATAATTTAACGGCTATACTTTCAACAAAGGAATTCAACTTCTTTAAAGAAGTTCAACGATTTTGTATGCGCTTCGAAAAAAAAAACGAAATTACGCACGGACCTGAAGAAGACATTTACGATTGGGTTCCCGCTTTTGGAGAAAAGGGTTATATAACCCGTCAGCACACATTCGACGAATGTGATGTTCATTACGACTATTGGGGCTTAGCTGCTGATTTTTTGCGAAATTTAGCAATCGATATGTTTGATCCTCAATTTGCGATGGGAGGAGGTGCAACCGTCCTTGCAATAAATCCCATTTATGAACATCACGAAAATGTTCCTGAACGATTAGAAGCTCTTAAAGATTTGGTTACTGGGGTGTCTCCTGGGGCTATTCTTATTACAGAACCAGAAAGAGGTTCGGATGCCGTACATCAATTAACCACTTGTGACCTACAAGAAGATGGTTCTTTTTTACTTAATGGAGTTAAGATTTTTAACACTAACGCGCCCAAATCTAAGTGGTTAGTAGCTTACGCAACTGCAGAGAAAAACAACGGGAACACGATGGCACAATTCTTAATTAATGCCAATTGGGATGGTGTTCATATTGAACGTGCTGGAGTACCATGGGTTCCAAAGCTCTATCTTGGAAAAGAAACGCTTACGAACGTTCGAGTTCCAAAAGAATATGTCCTCGGGGGCATCGGGAAAGGACGTGAATATATGTTTGAAGGCTTAGTGCCTGAAAGAATTTCTATCGCAATAATGGGTGTTAGTGAATGCTGGGGAGCATTATCACATGCAATAATTTATGCCAACAATAGACAGCAATTTAATCAAATGATTCTTAAATTCCAAGGAGTCGGTTTTCTTTTGACCGATTTATGGGCAAGAACCACTAATCTAACCCTTGGATTGCTCAAATTCTGTGAGTCGTTTGATGAAAAGTACGAAAAATTTCAAGGCAATATTCCAAAAAACATTGCCCAAGCAATGGTTGCCTCAGCAAGTCAGTTCAAGTATCACGCTTCGAAACTCGCGAAAAAGGTGTGTTACGAATGCGCAAATAACATGGGTGGAGCTGGATTGTGTGATAACACTCTTATGCACGATTACATGAATATCTCGAGGATTCAAGAAATAGTTGGCGGTTCGAGACAAATCCAGCAGTACATAATGTCGATGTCGTTAAGACAATTGTACAAAATGTCCGTTTCGTAAAATCCATAAATTAAATAATTCCTTTTTTTTTTTGGATATTTTTTTATATTACAACTTTTTTGACACCTAACAAAGGAGGTGTTTTTCTCTTCATTATTTAGCGCTCTTATTTATTGGTTGGTTATAGATTTTTGCGTGAGAATTAAGAATTATTGATTAGCAAAAGGCACGCATTTAACAACCGAATACTGTTATTTGTGTACGAGAGTGCGAAGCTCATTAATCTCTCTTTTCTATTATATTAGAAGAAGGTTGCTTAGTATTTTTACCAAAAATAAAAAAAAAATAAAAATTGTAAGAGATTTATATAAATTGGATGTCTTAGATGCCCGACATCTTGTAGAGCTGTCTCATGGCCATAGACATAATATAGTTTTGGATTTGTCGGCTCCCTCCAACGATTTCAGCGATTCTAGACATGTTTAATAAATCTTGCATTAGAGTGTTATCGCATAGTCCAGCGCCGCCCATAAGATTTGCCGCTTCGTAACAAATTTCTGCTGAAAGTTTAGCAGTATGATACTTGAACTGACTAGCAGAAGCTACTAAAGCTTGTGAAATGTTTCGGGGAAGTGTTCCTCCAAACTTTTCCATCTTACTGTCATAATTTTTGCAAAACATTAAAAGTCCAAGCGTGACGTTAGTTAATCTTGCCCAGAGATCGGTTAAAAGAAAACCCACTCCTTGGAATTTTAGAACCATTTGATTAAATTGCTGTCTATTATTGGCGTATATAGCAGCATGAGCAACTGCGTTCCAACACTGGGCTACGCAATCGATTGCTATTCCTATTCTTTCCGGAACCAAACCTTCAAAAAGATGTTCTCGTCCCTTTCCCACGCCACCTAACACGTAATCCTTTGGTACTCTAAGGTTATCTAACCTTTCTTTCCCCAACCAGACTTTTGGTACGTATGGTATGAAAACTCGTTCACAGTTCCAACCGTCCCACGAGGTATCGATTAGGAACTGAGCCATCGTGTTTCCGTTGTTTTTCTCTGCAGTAGCGTAAGCAACTACGTATCCCGATTTAGGGCCATTAGTACTAAAAATCTTTTCTCCATTTAAAAGAAAACTACCGTCGTCTTGCTCGTCGCACGTGGTCAACATATGTACTGCGTCCGAGCCCCTTTCTGGTTCGGTGATTAATATTGCTCCTGGTGTTACCCCCGTCACAAATTTTTTCATAATTTCTAATCGTATGGGCATATTTTCGTGATGTTCGTAAATAGGGTTGATAGCTAGCACGGTTGCACCCCCAGCTAACGAAAATTGGGGGTCAAAAAAGTCTACGGCTAAACATCTCATTAATTCCGCAGTTGCACCATAATAGTCGTAATTAACATCAATCATTTCGAATTTGTGAGCTCTGGTTAGGTACCCCGCCTCTCCAAACGCGGGGATCCAATCGTAAACATCTTCGTCAGGACCGTGCGTAATATTGTTTTTCTTTTCGAAACGCATGCAGAATTTTTGAGCTTTTTTTAGAAAATTAAATTCGTTAGGTTCTAAGATAGCGGTTAAATTCGTGTTTAAAAAAGAATATCTGTTTTTTAGACTTAACTTTTCAAGGATTTCGTCATTGATAGCTTGAGTCATAAACTTAGTTTTTTTTTCTTCTTCCATTTTTCTAACTCCTATTTTTTTAATCTATTTGAAATTTAAAAGAGAAATAGTATTACTAAGAGAAATATGATTTGTCTTTTTAACTTTTTTTATTGAATATGTATTAGCAATAGAAATATTGATAATTAAGATTATTTTCACATCAAAATCAAAAAAAAAAAAAAATTATAAGAAAACATAAACAATTGAACGTCCTATATGCCCGACATCTTGTAAGTTTGACGTAACGCCATGCTAAGAATGTATTGTTGAATTTGCCGGCTGCCACCCACGATCTCTTGAATTCTTGAGATGTTTAGCAGGTCGTGAGTGAGGGTGTTATCACAAAGTCCAGCACCTCCCATAAGATTTGCGGCTTCGTAGCAAATTTCTTTCGAAAGAGAGGTTGTATGGTATTTGTATTGACTTGCCCCGGCAACCATAGCTTGAGCAAGATTTTTTGGAATTTCTGGTCCATATTGTTCAACTTTCTCGTCGTATTTTTCACAGAACCTCAGCAACCCCTGGGTAACATTTGATAATCTTGCCCAGAGATCGGTCAAAAGAAATCCTACGCCTTGGAATTTTAGAACCATTTGATCGAACTGTTTTCTGTTGTTAACATATATGGCCGCATGAGCTATAGCATTCCAAGATTGCGATGTAGCATCGAGTGCGATACCTATCCTTTCAGGTACTAACCCTTCAAATAAGTGTTCGCGACCTTTTCCTACGCCGCCTAACACGTAATCTTTAGGCACTTTAAGATCTGTAAGGTGTTCGTGACCTATCCACACTTTTGGGACCCAAGGGATAAAAACGCGATCGCAACTCCAACCGTCCCACGAAGTATCGATTAGAAACTGAGCCATCGTGTTCCCGTTGTTTTTCTCTGCAGTAGCATAAGCAACGACGTATTTCGCTTTAGGGCCATTAGTACTAAAAATCTTTTCTCCGTTAAGAAGGAAGGATCCGTCAGGTTGCTCGTCGCATGTGGTCAACATATGAACTGCATCGGAGCCTCGCTCAGGTTCGGTGATTAAAATCGCTCCAGGCGATTCACCGGTGACAAATTTCTTTAAGATTTCTAATCTAATTGGTATATTTTCGTGATGAAAATAGATCGGATTTATGGCTAAAATAGTAGCCCCCCCTGCCATAGAAAACTGAGGGTCAAAGAAACTTAAGGCTAAACATCTCATTAATTCTATAGCTAATCCGTGTTCTGGAAAATTTAAGTCAATTTCTTCGTAAGGATGAGCGCGTGAAATTAACCCTTCTTTTCCAAAATCGGGGATCCAATGGTAAAATTCTTCGTCTGGGGCATGAGTGATGTTATTCTTTTTTTCGTAGCGAACACAAAACTTTTCAGCTTTCCTAAGAAAGTTCATTGGCTTTTGGTCTAATATCGTCATTAAATTAGTATTCAAGAAAGCATATCGATTCTTAAGGCTTAACTTTTCAAGAATCTCGTCGCTAATGGCTTGGTCCATAAATTTGGTTTTTTTTTCATTTTCCATAATTTTTCCTACCACTTTTTGACAATTTTATGATTTTACATCAAATATATTCTACTATGAAGAAGGTGATTTAACTTTTTAATTTATTTAGTAGAATTTACATTATTATTTTTTTTAATCTGTTAGAAAATTTCTTAGAAATTATTAACGCGGTTTCAAAAGGACAGTTCTTCTTGAATTGAATAACGGTAATAAAATTTTCAATCCCCACTAAAGATAAAATCCCGTAATCTTCGAGAGAAATTAATTCGTGTATTCTAGAATTTCCGATAATAAATCGGCTTTCTAGTAGCCTAATAATTTCAGATAATACGTTAGAATTAAGGTAAGAGACTATAACTCTTCCTGTTTGAGTAAGTAATGCAGAAGATATGACGAAAGACGAGAAAGTATGGAGTTCTTTAAAAACTTCAATTAATTCCTTTTGGATTTCTTCTGAAACTAGCTTTTTGCTTTCGATGATCTCATCAACGTTTTTTTCAAAGTTTTGGTATTCTGAAACTTCGCCATCAAAATCCTCAGTAAGCAGCTGTAAATCAAACTTGTTCAGGAATTCGCTTTTAATTTCTCTCAATTGATTCCTTAATTCGACGAGGTTATCGGTTCTATCGCTAAATAAAGCGAACATTAATTCACTTGAGTCCGCTTTTTCAACCTCAAAAATAAATCTAAACGGTCCGACCTCTATTTCAGATAGCTCCTTAGTTCTTAGAGTTTGTTTAACAAAAGAGAAAATCGCGCTTAAAAAGCTACTTGTCAGTTTAATGTCAAAACTATCTTCATATGTTTTATAAAAGATTAGCTCCCCTGAAGATTTCATAATGAAAATATTTTTTATCATGCAAGTTCAAAAAATAAATTTATTTTACTAAATAAAACAGATTTTATACTTTTTTAATAATAGTTTAAGTTTAAAAATTCTTGTATAGTTCGTTCTTATAACATTAAAGTAATAGAATTACACATTTTTATCAAAAATTTAATTTGATGAAAAAATTAATTTAACAATTTAATTTAATTTTAATAGCCCAAATTAAGGTTTTTATTTTTTGTTCGAGAAATGAAAAAAATTAGAACCCCTCAAATTTAGCCCATTCGTCGTCGTCGTCGATCTCTTCTTCTTCTTCGAGGTATTCTTCAGCTTTTTTTGCCTTAGTCCCTTCAGCTGACTCTTCTTCGTACTCATCATAATCGTCGTCAAAACTTATGGCTTTATCTAAGTCTGTAGTTATTTCTTCCTCGCTAATTTTTATTTCAGGGATTGGTTCTTCTTCGCGCTTTTTCTTTCCAACAAGTTTGAGATAGTCTCCATGAATTTTAATTGTTATTGGTGTTTCTTCTTGTAGAAGGCGCACTACTACTTCCTCACTACTTGATGTATCGTGCGGCATACGCATTACAATAGCTCTGGAGCCTTCAAATACGCCGCTTATAATTTCAACTGTATCTCCCGATTCTAAATATTCGGTAACACTCCTTGGGAGGATTACGTGTTTTAACTCGACTAATTCAATATTTTGAACGATCCTTCCTTTTATATGGGGTATACCTTGTACTGCAATTTGGACCGCCCTCTTCTGTGGCGCTTCAAAGAACACATAGCCTGGTAATAAAGGGGATACGAGCATTGCCCTAATATCAGGAACAACATCCAAGATTTTAAATCTATAGAAAATTTGTTTTAAAATATTGCTTTCTTGGTTAATTGTTGTTCTTACAGCAAAGAGAGTAGTAGAAGGTTCTTGAACTTCTTCTTTCTCGATAACAATTAAGTTATCTTCTAAATCTGTCCCTTTCTTCTCACTCTCTTTTACATTATCCTCTTGATCCGCCATATTTTTTCACTTTTTCCTTATTTGAATTATCCTTATTTAAGATGTATAAATAACAATTTCTTAGAAAAGAAGTTTATGATCTAAAGGAAATTCTAAATTAAAAAATTTTGCTTTTTAAAGAGATTTTAAAAATAAGCGTAAAATTCTGCTTGATATGAACAAATAAAGATAATTTAATTTTTTAAAAGGGAATATTATTTATATCTAATATTTCTGGAATTCTTCTGTTTCGATCAAGCCAAGAAATTTCAGCATTAGTATATCTCCAAGTAATTTCACACTTACCCAACTTACCTTCTACTTTCGTTTCCCAATCCCATGGAGATATTACTACCAAATCACCTTTTCTTATCCATACTCTTTTTTTAATTTTACCACGAATTCTACCTATTCTATGATTACCGTCTTGACAAAATACACCCATTCGTTCACTACCATATATATCAACAACTCTAGCAAACATTTCTCCAATTCGGGTATTTGGCCATTTTACGCGCGTAATTACGGGGGGTATGTAAGGACCTCTAGCCTTCCCTCTCTTTACTTGTTTTTTTTTAGCCACAATCTTTTACCTTTTATTTTCAATTTATAAAATTAAAACTTATCTTCAGGTTTATATTCTCCTTTAATAAATACGATTTTTATACTTTTATCAGAACTATTACGAATATTATGCATTTCTTTTGGTTCTATTAAGAATACGCTTCCTTCTGGAGCGTCGTATTCTTTATCTTCTATAATCATAATGCCATTACCGTCAACAAAATAGAAAGTTTCGTCGATCAAGTTATGTCCATGAGCTTTTTCGGCCATAAATTCGCCTGGTTTGAGCAAAATTAACCCCCAATCAATGCTAGGCCCGCGCATTAAATATTTTACGCCAGAATCTCCTTCTCTATACTTAAAGTCGTTTTCGTTAACGCGTTTAATTTTTTATCACTTATTCTTTTATTATAAATCAAATTATCAAAATTAAATTAAGTTAAAAATTTTATTATATTGGTAAATGAAATGGATTTAACTTTTAATTTTACAAGTATCCCTCATATAATTTTTGGTGCCAGAAAGTTAAATGAACTATATAACATAATACCAAAATTTGGAAAAAATGTTCTTTATGTAATCGGAGGAAAGTCGCTTAAGGAATCTGGTAAATGGGACGAGATTGTGAATGCGATGGATAAGAAATCGATAAATATTTCGATAATTTCGGTTTATGGAGAACCTACACCTACGCTTATTGACGAAGCTGTAGCGAAGTGTAAAAGTAAAAACATAGATTTAGTCGTAGGAATAGGAGGGGGGAGCGTTACCGACGCAGGTAAAGCGATTTCAGCAATGATTTCTAAAGAAGATTCAATTATGAACTACCTCGAGGGTGTTGGGAACAAAATACACGATGGAAAAAAAATACCGTATATTGCGATCCCTACAACATCGGGTACCGGTAGTGAGGCAACAAAAAATGCGGTTATTTCTGAGGTGGGCCCTGAAGGTTTTAAGAAATCTCTTCGCCACGATAATTTAATCCCAAATTATGCCATTATAGACCCCGAACTTGTATTATCTAGTCCTCCTTCTGTGTCTGCCGCCTGTGGAATGGATGCCTTTACACAACTACTAGAAGCATATGTTTCGCCTCGAGCAAGCCCTATCACTGACGCTTTAGCTTTTTCGGGCATGAGATATGTGAAAGACGCAATAATACCTGCTTGTAGTACTCACGCTTTGGATATAGCCGTAAGATCTGCTATGGCGTACGGCTCTTTGATGTCAGGGATTGCCCTTACAAACGCAGGATTAGGTATAGTTCACGGATTAGCGTCATCTTTAGGAGGATTATTTGAAATCCCTCACGGTGTAGCGTGTGGAACGCTTCTTGCGGAAAGTACAAAGATGAACATAACGCAATTGCAAAAGATTGGCGATGCTGGTAAAAAGGGATTATTAAAATATGCTATAGTTGGGGCTTTACTTGCTGGTAAAAAAGTATTTGAAAATGTTGATATTTCTTACTACTGTTCAATATTAATTGATACTCTTGAAAAATGGACATATGATTTAAAAATCGATCGTCTCGGAAAGTATGGTATTAAAATCAAAGAAATCGATAAAATTGTAGAAAAGGCAGGATTGAAAAACAATCCAGTGCAACTTAGACGAGAAGATATATTGGAGATAGTGCGAAATCGTATCTAAAAAAGTAACACTATAATATCTTAATAAATTTCAGATTTTTCTAATAATTTCTTTGCTAATAATTCGAACGCTAAATCTGTATTTTCTCCCGTTTTACTTGAAATTCGCAAGTAATCAAACATCTCGTAATACTCCTTTACTTCCAAAACGTATGTGTCTTTTATTGTTATCAAGTCTGTCAAATCCGCTTTTGAGCCAAGTAAAAGAATAGGCAAATCAAAATTTTCCGTTCGACAGAGTTTAACCCACTCATCAACACAATTTAAAGAAATAGGCCTTGTTAGATCGAAAAGAAATAGAGCTCCTTTTGCACCCATTATGTAATTCTTGAGGAGAAATCTAAACCTCTCTTGCCCGCCAAAATCCCATATCTGGAGTAAAATTTTATTACCATCTAAATCAATCTCTTTTAGAAAAAATTCAACTCCTAGCGTCATTTTTGTGTCTGCTAAAAATTTTCCCTCCACATAACGATGAAGAAGCGTAGTCTTACCAACGCCCCCTTCTCCAGTTGTAATAATTTTTAATACTCTAGGTTTAGACATCTGATTACCAAATTATTATTTGAGCTTCAAAATTTTAAGCATTTAACTTTAAATGCAATAAGATTTGTAAAAAATAACAAAAATAATTAATATTATTGAAATCTTAAAGTGTAATAAAGTTTTATAATTGAAGTGAGAGCCCTTTCCTTTAGGTGAGGGATAAGATTTGCAACAAATCATTAATCCTCATCCATATATGGATCTAATTATTTAAACCATCTCTAATCGAAAGAAAGATATTTTTTCTGTCGTAAAAAAATCGTGCGGACTTCCATTTTATTTGCTTTTCTACGCAATTCTGCGTCGTTAGTTGCTAAAAAAACTCTTTTGCTTATACTTTTTAACTCCATACAAGACTTTAATAAAAAGTTATCTGTAGTTTCTTCTTTTAATTTTATGTTTTGTTTGTAATCAATATTATATTTTTCGTTATTTTTTTCTAAATATAAAAGTCCAGCCTTAAAATTCATGTGAAATTTTATAGCTTCTGGTTCTCGAATCTTTTTAGCTTCTAATTCGTCAAGAATTTGCTTATAAACGATAAAAATAGTTTTTCCGTCTAATTTCGCCTCTATTTCGTATAGATAATCTATTTTAAATTGAAATGGAAGTAAAATAAAGTTAGCATCTATTACGATTAAATTTTCTAACATTATTTGACAAATAGGTTAAAAATTTAATAATTTTGGCGTTCTAATATTTTTTTCGTTAATAATCCAAAAACGTTATTTACATTATCTCCAGATTTGCTCGAAACCTTTAAATAATCAAATAAATCGAATGCTTCTTTAAATTCCAAAGCATAATCATCATCAACCATAATATCATCAACCAAATCAGTTTTAGTCCCTAAAAAGAGAATTGGTAAATCGGGATCGTTCTTTCTGCAAATTTCAACCCATTGTTCTAATTTTTCTAAGGTAATTGGGCGGGTTAGGTCAAAAAGTAATAATGCGCCCTTAGCGCCTAAAACATAGCTTTCTAATAGAAATCTAAACCGTTGCTGTCCTCCAAAATCCCATAATTGCAGCGTGCAGTGATTACTATTGATTTCTACCTCTTTAAGGAAAAATTCAACACCGATAGTCATACGAGTTTCGCCACTGAATTTTCCATCTACAAATCTATGAAGAAGTGTGGTTTTTCCTACGCCACCCTCGCCAGCAAGGAGGATCTTTAAGATAAACTTTTTAGTCATAATATAATCGCATAATCGAATAAAAGTTTTAAATAGAAGCTTAAAAGAACGCCTTAATTTCTAATCAAATTTTAAGTTTGTAATTTAATATAGATATTATACAAAAATTTTCTTATATAATTCTTTTTAATTACAAAAGAAATCCGAAACACCATTGAACAATTAATATTTATTTTAAAATTTCTTATAGTTAATTGCACTTTTCAATCAATTATTAGATTAAAACAAATAGTGTTGAAAATGAAAAAGATAATACCAACAGAGGAAGAGTTAACTAAATTACGAGTTAAATCATGGGGCGTTTGGGAAAAAGAGAAGAGTATTTTTGATTGGTCTTACGATAGTACGGAAACTTGTTACATGTTAGAAGGAGAAGTCGAAGTAACGGATAATGCAACTGGGGAAAAACTAGAATTTAAAAAAGGGGATTTAGTACAATTTCCTAAAGGGTTAAAATGCGTTTGGAACGTTAAGAAACCCGTAAAGAAGTATTATAATTTTGGAGATTTAGATATTTAATTTGAATTAATTCAATTTTTTTTCTATCTTATTTTTTAATTATTTTTTCGATATTTGGTAAAACTATTATATAATTAACTGACGAATTATTAATCGAGGTTAATATTTGTGAAATTCTATTTCAATAAAATAGATCTAAATAAAAATTAAAATTTCTAATAAGGGGCAAATTTTAATGGAGGAATTAGAACGTAAACCATTTCTTCTAGAAAAGAATATTAAAATTTTTTTTGATGGTATACCGATACCGTCTTATGTTTGGCAAGAGAAAAATAACGATTTTATACTAATTGATTATAATAAAGCAGCTGAAAAAGTAACTAACGGAAAAATTAAGGATCTTTTACATAAGAAAGCATCTGAAATTCATGAAGATAGAATAGATATTATTGAAGCGTTAAATCAATGTTTTCAAGAGAAAAAAAGTATTTATAAAATATCTGAATATACTATGAAAACAACTGGCGAGGAAGTTTATGATTCCCTTAAAATGCATTTTCTACCACCCGATTTGATAATTGTTCATATAAATGATACAAAGCAATGGAAACTAGCGGAAAAAAAGCTTATGGCTTCTGAAGAAAAATATAGACAATTATTCGAACATTCACCTGAATCAATTGTGCTATTAAAATTAAACGGGACAATATTCGATGTTAATGTTGCAACAGAAGTGCAATCTGGTTATAAAAAAGACGATTTACTAAACAAGAATTATTTGAAGTTAGCAGTGTATCCTTCAAACCTTATTCCATTATTTAAATCAAAAATGACTCGTTTATTAGAGGGAAAACCTATTAACCCTATTGAATTTGAAATATACAAAAAAGACGGAAGTAAAGCATGGATAAGAAGTCAAATCTCGTTGATAAAGGTCGGTGAAGAGCAATTAATCCAAGCGTTTTTAATCGATATCACTGAGCGTAAAAATTTCGAACAAAAAATTAGGCGAAAACTTGAAAACGAAAAATTCATTTCTACCATTTCATCAAGGCTTATTGGTAATATTGATATTGATAAGGCAATTAGCGAATCGCTTCTTGATATGGGAATTCTAATTGGTGCTACACGGGCATATATTTTACTGTTTAACGAAAAGGATTCTCTTGAATTTTATATCCAAGAATGGTGTGCTAAAAGAATTGAACCCCAAACGATTAACTTAACAACTATAGATTATAAAAAGTTTCCTTGGAGTTCAAAGCAAAGTAGAGAAAAAAATTTTATTTATATTAAAGATATATCAGAATTACCAGAAGAAGCAAGCGCAACAAAAAGAGAATTTGAAAAATTGAAGATTAATTCCTTACTTGTTTTTCCAATTAAAATTAAAAACGAATTATATGGGTTCATAGGATTTGATAATATTGAACTGGTAAGTAAATGGGAAGAAGAAGATTTTTATTTACTCAAAACTACATCTGAAATTATTAGTAACGCTTTAGAACGCAAATGGTCCGAGGAAACATTGAAAGGAAGCCATCAATTACTAGCAGGGGTCCTTTCTTCTTTAACAGACACGATTTATCTTGTAGATAATCATTTAAATATTATCTGGGTTAATAATGTAGCAAAACAAACATTTGGAATGCAATTAACTGGTAAAAAATGTTACAACGTTTTAATGCATCGCGGTAAACCTTGTAAAGAGTGTATGGTCCTAAAAACCTTTTTAGATGGAAAAATTCACGAGAAAGAAAACGAATACGTCGACATAATTGGGAGCAAAATGGTCTGTTGGACTACTTCAAGTGCAGCTGGATTAAACCTCGAAGGAGAAACAGAACTGGCGATTGTGATAATACGCGACATTACAGCACGCAAATTAACAGAGGATTCATTAATACAATCTGAAATTAGTTTGAAATTATTAAATGAAACCCTAATCCATAAAGTTGAGGAAAAAGCTATAGAATTAAAAGAATCAGAAGAAAATTATAAAAGAATGCTAAACGATTTAGATGTAGGATTTTATAAAGGAGAGTTCAAGGAAAAGTTATTAATACACAATGCGGCGTTTAATAAGATATTAGGTTTGAGTGAATCCATATCGCTGGTTGGATCTAAATCTTCCCAATTTTTTGTGGACGCAAATGATCAAAAAACATATTATAAAGATTTATTAGAAAAGGGTTATGTTAGAAATTTTACTTTTCAAATTAAATCTCCTGATGGGGAGATAATAAATGTCCAATTAAATTCTCATTTAATAAGGGATGATAAAGGTAATCCCAAAGAAGTCGAAGGTACGATCATTAAATTAACATACAATAATAAAAAGTAATCTAATAGAAAGAAAATAACTAATAAAGTCTATTTAACTCACGAAAACCTTTGTTTATCTCGATATTCTTTAACGGAAACTTCTCGCACCTCTAACCTACTATTTTCTATTAAAGTTTCTTCGATAGCTTTAATTTCATCTCTAGTTTTAATATCGCTTTTTTTAAGTTTCTCAAGAATTTCTTTTTCTCCTAATCCCTTAGTATAATACTCCCTAAATTTTTCAACAGTCTCCTCGTTGTAAAAAATATAGTGTCTATTCGTAAAAATAATCAACCAATTCTTCTTGTTTTGCTTTTTCGATAAATGGTGCATCTTTTCTTGGATTTGGGGTAAGGGACGTTTAAGCTTTCTAGCAACCATTTTATCTTCGATTGAGCTACAATCCGATAAAAATTTTTTAAGTTTTTTATTAAAAAATAGAGTTGGAATGTAAGAAAGGGCAAATAGTACTATAGTAATAACAGTCATTATTATCGCTGCTAGTGGATAAAATATAAAAACGATAAGAATTGCAATAACAAGAAATATAAACCATTTTCTTCCAATTGTCTTTAGTGTTTTTACGAATTTGCTAGGCATACAAATCTTCAAATTATGGTTAATTTGTTCTAATTTTATAATTTATGGGTTAAAAAATCGGTATAACCATATAAATTACCGCATTCTGGGTTCCCGAACCATCTGTTCGGCAGATTGTTTTTCGGATGTGACCAGGTTTTATCCTGTAATACCATGACCGTAGCCGAAGCTACAGTTTGCAAGTTCCCATAGACTTTCAACTACAGTACTATTTGCAACGCAAAACAGTTTAACTTCCAGGCGAAAAATTTTTTTTTTAAAAAATTTATATGGTTTATTTTTTTTTCAACAACCATCTTATAAATTCGGCTATATTATTGTAAAATGCTTTCTTTATATGGTTGCAAGTATATAGAGTAGTAAAGACTAGTAATTAAACTTTTTCATAATGAATCGTTAAATTTAAAAGGAATAGCACATGACGCTTTAATTTCATTCCAATTTTCTACGGTCGTTTTTGTACCTTCTAATTCCAACTATTATAATTGTTGACGATATTCCTGCCAAACCTACAATCATAATTGACGCAATAACTAGAACGAAGTCCGTAAATGGTTTAGGTATTGTAAAACTGAAATTATGCTCGTAATGAACGGTAGTATTATTTGTAAAGTCTCTCGCAATTACGAGGTATGAATATTCTCCAGGCTCCATTTTGTTTAAGGTAATGTTAAACTCCCCTTTATTTTCATTGAAATGGTTAGATAATCTATGAGTCGAAAAGTCCGTGAAATTATTCTTTGATATTAGTAAAAATACGCTTTCGATTCCAGAATGATTATCACTAGCGTTAATAGAAAACCGAAGATTATCAGATACTGTGGGGTTTATTGGTGCATAACTTACATTAGATACCATGGGATTGTCTGTATCTTTAAGCGTAGTAAAGTTATGATAGGAAGGAATTATATTATGACCCGTAATAATTGTACTATAATTCTCGTTTGCTCCAATTGGTAATCTAAAATCTACAAACCCATTTTTATCAGCATAAACAGTTCGATATTTCCCATCTGTAGTTCTTAAGTTAATTCTTGCTCTCGGAACAATATTACCAAGATTATCTCTAACATGTAATGAAACGAGCTGACCTTCGTAAAAATTTTCGGTAAATTGATTTGGAACGCTTCTATATATGTCTGTGTATATATCCAGTTCGGGGTCGCCTAGTAAATTGTATGTTAGAATATTTTTACGTTGCCACTCTTGCACCATTGAAGCGTCACCTCTTTTGAAGTAATCGCTATTCATATAGGTAACCTTAGAATCGTATAACGCCCTTCCTTGTTGGAACTTTTTTTCATCGAAAAACTCTTTCCAAAACAATTTAGCGTTGCCACGATTTAGTTTTTCAAGATTTTCATCAAATTCATAATACCAACTTACTCTTATAGCTCCTATGTAGCCCACTGCTCCCGCTAAAGGTCGTTTTATTAAACGCTCTCCTATGCTATAATCGCCTTGATCGTAAGAAGAAGTTGTACACACATCGGCGTAGAACAACGAAGGCATGTTTATATTGCTGCTTGATAAAGCATTTCCATTATCATAATATATTGTAGGGCTATCATCAGTAATCTTAGTTGGATCCCCATGACCAGCAATTATCACTGTAGAATAACCTAAATTAAACTCGTCAATAAAACTTGTAGCATTAAGAGGACTAAGCATATTTGGGCGTTCTGGATCGCTTGGCGTAAAATTGGAAGTAGTTTTTGTTAAATGCGTAAAATTCATTTCTGATACGACATAGTTCTGCCAAATATATTCTGTTAAGCGAGCCTCGTCTTCAGGTGGCACATATGAAGAAACGCCCCCTGCTAATAGCATTTTATTCATCCAATCTCCCATAAAAGGATCTGTTTCATATTTTAAAGTTTTGTTGATCATATCAGAGAGCTCTACAATATTATTAGCTGGTAGACGACCAACATAGATTTCTGGTATCCACGATACTTCATCAATATTTCCCGTGTATTCCGAAGATTCGCCCCATATACTATTGTTATTATCGTCCCACGATCCTGTTAAATCAGCGTAATAAAAATCAGTTGGTTTATAATAATCGTCCCAATTCAAATATTCAGATTCACCACCTATTAGCGTTACATCTGGGTTATATACATATCTTATAGGAATTAAATTATCTTCAGCATCGCCGGCGAGAAGAACCCATTGAATGTTTTCCTTTTCGTAATACTCTTTTATCATATTTCGAATTTGCTCTGCTTTATCCCTACCTTCATAATCCGAATAGTTGGATAAAACGATGGTTTTAACCCCTTTCTCGTTTTTCCATTCCATTAAGGGGGTAACAGCATCCAAAAAACTCGTGTCATTTATAATTATAAGCATCTCTATCTTTTGATCGTACCAAGTGGCGTTTAATGTTTCATAGTCAATTTCTGGCAATTGAGACAAATCAATTTCGGGGACGTTATTGGCTGTTTTCAATTTGTTTAATAGATTCTTATCATTTGTAATTGGACTGCTAAATTCTATCATAAGGCTTACAACTGGAATAAGAACCAATATAATTAGTGAAAAAATTGCAAGTTTCTTAAAACCTGTTTTAGTCATTTAAAATCAATTAAATAAAAAGCGTCTTGTTTTATAATTATTTTTAGAGTAAATAATATGTTTTCAAATATTACAACTAATTAAAAATAAGAACGTGTATTTTATTTAAATAAAATTGAGAATTTATTATGCCGCTTCGATTTAACACTTGTCCCTTTTGCCACGAGAAAATAGTATTTACCATAGAGATAGAAGATATAGATTCATCTCAATATCCCGCTCCGGTGTATATCCTTCATAAAAGCAAATCTTGTGGTAAAACATCTACTTTTTATGTCGATAGCCTTTTAAGAGTTTCGTATAAAGAACTTGAGAAAAAACCTGGGGCGATTAAAACGTTAGAAACAACCAAGTAAGATTTCTCTTAAGAATTTTATGTAAATCTTATATGTAACGATTAATTTAATAGAAATACTGCTTTTTATTTTTGTAGCGAGTTTAGAAGATTTATTTAATTATTACTAACCAAAGTAGAATAGTTTAAGCTGATATGACTAACGATTTAGAAGAGGTTTCAGGAATAGGAAAAGCAACAGCAGACAGGTTGAGAGCGTCTGGCATTGATACAGTTGAAAAATTAGCTTCAACGACTCCAGAAGAATTAACTAAGTTAAAAATCAAGGGAGTAGGTGAATCTACAGCTTTAAAGTATATTAAGAACGCTCAGAAATTAATTAAAGAAAAACCAAGTGATACTAAACCTAAATTAAAGAAAGAAGAAGCTCCACCCAAGCCAGAAAAACATCAAAAACATGAACCAACTAAAAAACAAAAGCCAGTAAAAGGGAGTAATCTTAAAGAATTAATAAAAAAACAAGCAGAATGTAATATTGGATTAGTGGGTCATGTAGACCACGGTAAGACCACGCTAGTTAAGACCTTAACGGGCGATTGGACGGATAGACATTCTGAGGAAATAGAGAGAGGGATTTCGATAAAACTAGGATATTCAAATGCGACTATTCTATACTGCCCTGAATGCGATGAATATCTTACATATCATATGGCAGAATCTGCTAGAAAAAAAGGTCAACCAAGATTTGTTTGCCCCAACTGTAAAAAAAATTTAGAGTTTAGAAGAAATATTTCCTTCGTCGATGCTCCTGGCCACGAAATCTTAATGGCTACTATGTTAAGTGGAGCTTTTTTAATGAATGGCGCGTGTTTACTAATTGCCGCTGACGACGTTTGTCCCCAGCCACAAACGAGAGAACATTTAGCCGCATTGAATATTGCGGGAATCGAGAATATTATTATCATCCAAAATAAAATTGATGCTGTGTCAAAAGAGCAAGCGTACGAAAATTATAAGCAAATAAAAGCGTTTGTAAAAAATTCAATTGCTGAAAACGCTCCAATTATACCTATTTCCGCCGTTTTTGGCGTTAATATCGGTCTGATAGTTCGAGCGTTCGAAGAAATAATACCTTCTCCTAAAATTCGTGAAGATGAAGAATTTCAATTCTTAATTGCTAGATCTTTCGACATAAATCGCCCAGGCACAGAAATCAGTAAACTACGTGGCGGAGTTATAGGGGGTTCCGTATTAAAAGGTAAAATTAAGGTTGGTGAAGAAATCGAAATTAGACCGGGACTTCGAGTTAAGAACGATTTTATACCAATTAAAACTGAAATAGTAAGTATTAGCCAAGGGAATAATCTTTTAGAAGAAGCTAATCTCGGAGGTCTAATTGGATTAGGGACTAAATTAGATCCCGCCTTGACAAAGGGAGACTCTCTGATAGGGCATTTGGTTGGCAAAACTAACACATTACCCGAAATTGTTTCTCAAGTAGAGTTAAAAGTCAACCTTTTAGAAAGAGTAATTGGTTCTGAAATGCAAATAAGGGTTCAACAACTTAAACATAACGAAAAGCTCTTGTTAGTTGTTGGTACTGAAAAAACAGCAGGAATTGTTACAAAAATTTTAAAAAATTCATATATTCTAAATTTAAGTCCACCTATTTGCCCTCTTGAGAATTCTATATTTGCGATTTCTAGAATTATTAATAGACGTTATCGATTAATAGGATATGGTAAACTTTTTAATCAAAATCAGTGAAAACAATCATCTTTATATTATTTAAGTAGAATAAGAAAGAAAAATTTCACGAATTTTTCCTTTTATAAATCTTATTGATGTGTCTACATTATCGAATATTTTTTGTAAAGTATCAATTACATTAGAATCATTATTAGAATTCATTGGTTTCGTGATAATTTGTTTAGTTTCGTAGAGGATTAATGTGTCCTTAGCTTTAGCAAGAAAGTGAAGAATTATCTCAATCTTAACATCTAAAGATAAAACTGTATCGTTTTTAATCTCTTTAAATTCGTAGAAAACCTCATCCATTATTCGCTTGTCTAAAAAGCTTAGGAAATTTTCAATATCATCAATGAAAATTACAATCAATTTGTTTTAAGATCGTCTTTTATGATTAAAATAAATGATTAAACCAATAAGGATCAAAGCACCGTTCATACTTCCAAATATAAGAATCCAAAGTGGGAAATATGGCACATTTGTATTTATATAATTAACTTCGCTAAACGTATTTATTAACGCTTCCATTATTATTACATCATCTTGATAAATTTTAACTGTGTAGTTTCCATTAGGAACATTCTCAATTAAAATCTCTCCATTTTCATTCGAATATGCGGGTGCCATAGGTTGATTTAAATCATTTGAGATATAAGTTCCAAATACTTTCCCAAAATAAAGTAATTCTATTCTATAACCAATTAAAGGCATACGTATGTTGTCGGTAATAACAATTTTGAGATCGTTCGAAGCATCATATTTTATCAAAAACGGGTTTGTTTCACCAACAATGAGATAAGGGATCGTTAATCTCAATCCCTTTCTTTTTACGGCATTTTCAGTAAAGATTAAGCTATAATCAACGGATGCTTGAGTAATGAACACTATGACGTCATAGTAATTAACAGGTCTATTAAATAAAGAACTATTGCTGATAACTTGATTTAATATAATGGTGCTTTCAATTAAAGTTACATTTTCTAAATAAATATGTTCTGGGCCAGATATTAAAGAAGGAAAGTATATTCTTTCCCTTACATTTCTACCTTCGATTAATCTATCAATAGCCCAGCTGTATCCAACGGGATCTTCAAATCTAAGAGTAAAATTCGTTTTAAATGTAAAAGAAAATAATTTAGCGTCAGCTGACATTGTAACATTTATTAAATTATCTTGTTCTAAAAAGTCGTTAACTACTTGATCGTTGATTTTTAATTGTTGATCGTAAAATAGGTTCTTATCAAGCGGATTGACGATTATCTCTACAACGAGATTGTCTGCTAGTAAAGGAGGGAGCGTTATATTATCCGACCTCTTTAATCCAATTAGCGTAAAATTATAATAAAATGAAGGGCTAAAAGTTTGTTCCTGTTGCGTTAATGTTAAAATATTATTTGGTTCTAGAGCTAATTCCCATCCCGCAGGGGTCAATTTATATTCAAAAATGAAATAAATAGAAAAATTGTGAAAACTATCCTGGAAGTAGTTTTGATAATCAAAGACTAAATAATCATCAGCATCAAGGGAGTATTCGTCTTCGCTTAATTCTTCAATGATGGAAGAAGATTCATTTTGTACAAATACTTGTTTGAGAACGAGTGGAAGCAATTTTGGGTTATAAATTAAATAACCTTCCGATCCACCTATAGAACTATTATATTGAACGCTAAGCGACTCATTTATCAATACAGTTATTTCATCTGATTCTAGTAAAGACTTATCAAGATTATTGAACTGTGCTATTTCATTAGTTTGCATATATTGCGTTCCCAGATAGGTAATATTTAACGCTCCAGAAATTAGATCATCGTCGAGGTTAGGGTATCTCTCTGATAGATTAAAAAAACCTTCTTCATTAAAAGTAAGTTTAGTTATTGTAATATTCCCTAGACCTTGCTCTGGAACATCAAGAATTGGGGTATAATCGTCTTTGGAGAAGTCTTGTATCTTTGGATCGATGTTTATGTTAATATTTTCACGATCCAAAGAGTTATAATTAAAGAGATCATCCATAAAAATTAATGGAATTATAGAACTTAAGATTACAAAAACGACTACGAGATATTTCCTGTAATTGGTGTTCATCATTATTACTTCAAAATCTAATTATATAACAAAAAATTAAATAAATTTAATTAATTTTTCTTAAATTTTTAATTTTTTCTTCAATTTCCATGTATGTCTGGATATGATACAAATATATTTATAGAATTTATTTTTACTTATTTATAACATCTTTTAAAGGTATATTAATACGCCCAATAGGACTATGTTATTTTTTTCCATTCCATATTAGTTTAAGTAATTTTTGATATATATATATTAAAAAATGATATAAATGGTTCGAAAACCAGATCGTAAAAATTTTTTGGAAAAGCTTAATACTGCTGTAGATTTTTTTGAAGATAATTCTCGTAACCTTTACAACAATGTCATTGCGATTTCACATAATGACGCAGATGGCATTAGTAGCTTACAAATTATTCAAAATCTGCTTCATAAAATGAACTTTAATTACGATTACTTTATTTATAACCGATCTGTGTCATGGGCAAATTATCTTAGTGGAATTTTGCCTAAAGCTCAAAATAATAAGATGGCATTAATTTTTACAGATATTGGCTCCAATTTAACAGAACTCGTCCCGATCATCAAAAAAAGAAAAGAAGATTTTTACATCCTCGACCACCATGAAGTAGATGGCGATATAGATTTTGATATGCTTCCAGATAATTTATTTTTTGTTAATCCTACGATTTTTGGGTTTGACGGACTTGATCATATATCTGGGGCTACTTTAGCTTATATGTTTGCAAAAAAGATTAATTTTGCTACAATAAAACAAGGCTGGTTAGCGGTTATTGGAATAGCAGGTGATTCATTAAAGTCAATGGACAAGCTTCAATCGTTCAATAAGGAGATATATCAAGAGTTGGTTGATGAAGAAGTTATTTATGATGAAGAAGGATTAATTCTGTTCGGAGGCATGCATGATTCCATAAAAAACGGTTTAAAATATAGTATTTTACCTTTTTTAAATGGATTTGGTGGCGAGAATAATCAAAAGATTAAATCTTTCCTAAATAAATTGCAAATAAATCCAAGTAAAAGAGTTGTTGATCTAGATAAAACTGAAATTCAAAAAATCGTAGATAATACTAATTTAAATATCGGACGCTTTGCTTTATTGCCTCAAAAACAAGGTTTATTGAAATTTGCTTTCGAGCATGCTCTACTACTAAATATTTTGTCCTTTAAAAACATAAGCGCAGCACTTTCAATCATACGGCAAAGAACAATAACACGTTATGCTAAAGAAATCTACTTTGAATATGTTAGTGGTTTAGTTAATAATATGAAAATACTATCAAATGATTTACCTCGCTATGAAACGGAAAAAGCAATTTTTGTAGATGTGGGAAATAGTCCAATCCCACCAAGCAATTGGTCCGATACGGCAAGCTTTACTTCTGTAAACGGGCTGTTAAACCCAGATAAAATGTTGTTTTTAGGGGGTTTTGAAAAAAAGTCTCAAATGGTAAAACTAAGCATTAGATGTTCCAGGAAATATTTAGAAAATAATGAAATGGGCGTAAATAAAGTTATTAATGTAATTAAAGGGAATCTTGGAGGGACTGGCGGAGGACATAAATTAGCAGGCGGAATTAGATTATCACTCCCATCGTTTAATATACTAAAACAAAGAGTAGATGGGTTCATTTAAATAAAAAAAGTAAGTTATTATGGATTTTATTGAAATAAAATCGAATAATTTGTATTTATTGCGAATAAGAGTAAAAACTAATTCTAAAAAACAAGAAATTTTGCGATATTCTGATACCGACTCTAACTTGACAATATTACTTCGTTCGAAACCCGTTCAAAACAAAGCTAATAGAGAACTGTTAAATTTATTAAAAAAGAAACTAAAAGTGTCTTCAGATCAGGTTCAGATAATCGCAGGGTTAAAGAAAGCAGACAAAATATTACAAGTTAGCTTTTCTGAAAACATCGTAGAATCAGATATAATAAAGAGAATTTTCAATTAAATAACAAAATCAACTTTAAGATATTACTGAAGTTAGCTCAGCTTCCAATCTTTATCATCTTACCGCATTTTAGACAAGTAATAAAATGGGTCATTCCCTCATCCGCACTCCTAGTCTGACGAGTTTCTAAATGAGCTTTATCGTAACCGCATCTTCGACATTTAAAATTTTTAATAGAGCTTCTTAAATTTACTTCTTTCCACTTCATAAATTCGTTGAGATTTGTTACTTCCTCTCTGATAGAATGTTCTATTTTAGTTTTTATTCTATAAGAGTTAGATTTTTCCTCAGTAAAAGGTTTCGTTGCACCACACTTACACTTAAATACTTTTTTACCGTTCACCGTTGAGGGGAGCATCATACCCCCTCCACATTCATCGCAAAACTCCAATATTATCACACCTATTAACTTACTTCTCTAATAAGATATTAACTTAAAATTTTAAACCAAATATTAAGACACAAAAAATTACACCCGCTAAAAGATCTGCGGTTGTACCAGGGTTTAGCTTTCCATTTTGTTTTTGAAGGTTTTTATCAAATTTAATTGTTAGCTTTAATCCTTTTTTAGTAGAAATTCCTCCTTGTGAAATGATTTTTGAAGCCATTTCTGAAACTTTCACAGCTTCTGGTTCACCTGCTTTACGAATAATTAAGGTATCTAAATGGGTGCTAAGCAGTTTTAAATACGTATTGACAATTGTGTTATTTATGTCTTTATATTTCTCATAAGTATCAAAAAAATATGGTAAGCCTTCTTTTAATATAATATTGAAACCACTAGCGTACTCGTTGCTTATTAAATCGTATTCTTTTGATAGCTCAAATATTTTTTTAAGATTTATATTATCCTTAATAATATCCTTACGTGAATTTTCATCGTTTATATCATACTTTTCTATGCTACCTAGTCCACCTGGAATACATATTTTTATAGCGTCGTATAAATTCACCGTATCTTTAACTGTAGCATCTTCGATAACCTTTCTAATTATAAATTCGAAATCTTCTATCTTTTTCATCTTTAATTTTATACAAATTGTAGCTGCAGCTGCTAGTGGAGCTAAGATAAGAATGTGTCCTAGTAAGACGTTACCTCCAGACTGCCACTTCATCATTTGATTAGCCGATTCCTTAAAAAAAAGACCTAATTCAATAGAACTAAAACTTTCTTTTTCACTTTCTACAGAGTTATATACCGTTTCACAAAATCCCTTAAAATTAGGTTGGATTGCTGCTATACCCGCTAAAAAGTGTTCAAACCTTGTATTTGGAAAATTCTTCGTTCTATGGACATTTCCCGGTTTAGGCCACCCCGATAACTCCAGCAAGCTCGAAAGATTTATACACCTTACTAAATCATTAACTGATTGGGTAACGATTGCTTTTATAGGAGGCACATTTAAGATATTAATTTTAAAAATTAAAATAGTTTTTTAAAAATTTTTATAAAAGTAAATTAATAATAAGTTAGTTCTAGAACCTTTTTCTCCTTAATTCTATAGCCCTGGTTATCTGATGTGTTATATGAGATTGGTCTATATTTTTCATGTAGGTTTTTCCGATACAGAAATTTTTTTAGTCTTAATTTAACTGCTCTCTTTGACAATTTGAGTGGCATTACTATTTCTAATTCGTTTCCATTTCGATTGAGTTCAATTTGCGGCAATTGCTCCTCTAAAAATCTTAATAAATCGTCCACATATTGTTCTTTTTCTATACTCAAATCTTTGATATCAATTATTAATTCTTTAGTATCAACTTCATTCATATTCTAATCACTCAATATTATAATTAATGATATTATAAATTTTTTTTTATTTTGACCCTTTCAACAATTTTTATAAAAAGATTTAAATGAACTTTTTCTAATAATTATAAAGTACTTTTGAATATGGTGGAATGATTTGGTAGATTATGTAGATTTAAGTTATGAACCGAACGAAAATGATCTTGTTGTCATGTATTTCGTTGAAAAAGCGGTTGATTGTGAAAGTCTGGAAAAAGCGTGCGAGGAAATCGCTAAAGAAAGTTCAATAGGTACATGGACAGATATTTTGACGATGTCTGCAGATATTGCTGAACGCCTCGAACCATCTGCTTTTTATATAGATCCACAAAATCAAATTATAAAAATTGCTTATTCTGAAGAATTATTTGAAGCCGATAACATGTCTCAAATTCTTAGCGCTATTGCCGGTAATATTTTTGGTATGAAGGTGATTAATAATTTAAGGCTTTTAGATATTACATTTCCTAAATATATAGTCAGCAAATATAAAGGACCTAAGTTTGGTATCAATGGTATCAGAAAATTAACTAAAGTAGAAAAGAGACCCTTATTAGGAACAATAGTAAAACCTAAAGTAGGATTAAATGAGATCGAACATGCTAAAGTGTGTGAAGACGCGTGGATGGGAGGTTTAGACATAGTAAAGGACGATGAGAATTTAACCAGTATGGTCTTTAATAAATTCAATAAAAGAGTTGAAGAAACTTTAAAAGCCCGAAATAGAGCTGAGATTGAAACTGGTGAAAAGAAAATATATATGCCCAATATTACAGCTAAATTAAGCATTATGAAAGAAAGAGCAAATACAGTAATAGATAACGGCGGAGAATATATAATGGTTGATATTTTTACAGTAGGAATCTCCGCTTTACAAGACCTTCGAGATTATCTAGAAGATAAAAATGTCGTTATTCACGCCCATAGAGCTATGCACGCAGCCTTTACGCGTAACAAAAAACATGGAATAACAATGTTAGCTTTAGCCAAAATAATGCGATTAATAGGAATGGATCAATTGCACACGGGTACTATCGTTGGAAAAATGGAGGGTGATAAACATGAAGTTTTAGAGACAAATCAAGTAATAACAGAGTCAAAAATTAAAGGGAATCATATAACCATGCTGGACCAAGAATGGGGTAATATTAAATCTACATTACCAGTTGCTTCAGGAGGTTTAAGCCCATTACACATTCCTGATTTAATAAAATATTTAGGTAGTGACATGGTGTATCAGTTCGGTGGAGGCTGCCATGGTCATCCTAACGGTACAGAAACAGGGGCAAAAGCGATAAGACAGGCGATAGATGCTGTATTAGAAGGTTCTTCATTAGAAGAAAAAGCTAAGACCTCACCAGAGTTGAAGGATGCAATTAAAAAATGGAGGAAATAATTAATACTAATTTTTTAAAAAAATAGAAAGTGAATTACTGGAAATGAAATAAATTCCTCCTCGAATTAATTAAAGTTATAGTTTCATATTAAATCCGTAATGAGGTTGTTTTTTAAAGAATTGTTTCTTTTCATGAGATATGGATATGAATTTTAGCGATCTCATACTTTCGCAGTTGGTACGAAAAAATATACATGTTGCTTTTTTAAAAGTTGCACGTCCATTAGAAATCGCACGATATCAATTTTATTTCGGAGGTGGTTCTGCAGATGCTGTTTTAAAGGAATTATGTTCCTTTCAAAATCATGATGGGGGGTTCGGACATGGTCTTGAATCGGATTTTCATTTACCCGAATCTACTCCTATGGCAACTTCTGTGGGGTTACGAATTTTGGATACTCTGCCTTCATCAACATTACGGGATGAGATGATAGCAAAAGCCCTTCAATACTTAAGAAGTGCATTTTGTTTAGATCGAGTGGGATGGTTTTCAGTGACTCTTGCAGTAAATTCGTTCCCCCATGCTCCTTGGTGGACTTATGATATTTCCACACAAATGACTCCAATTGATAGGAACTGGGGAAATCCATCTGCTGAACTTTTTGGTTATGCTTATTCTTATAGAAATTTTATGCCCAATTGGCCTATTGATACATATATTGAACATGCTTTTCAATATTTTAAACAAAAATCAGATTTTCAGAGTGAACATGAACTATATTGCTTTCTTCATTTATATCACCATCTCTCATCGGATTTACGTGTTCGTTTAGAAAAGAATTTGCAGAAGGGAATAAATTCATTAATTGTTATAGATAAAGAAAAATGGTCTACTTATGTACCACAACCATTGGATTTTCTTATTTTTCCAGAAGATAATTTATGGGGGATATCTGAAGAAAACATAAGGAACAACTTACAGTTCTATATCTCCCTATTTGAAAAAAATACTTTAATTTACCCAAATTGGGAATGGGCCTCATATCCCTCTCATTGGTCTCTGGCCAAAAAAGAATGGATTGGGGTTCTAACTTTCAAATATCTCAAAAGACTTCAAGAATTTGGCGTTATTTAATTAGGAAGAAAAGTGAGTTTTCTCTTTAATTCTCAATGCACATTCCAAACTTGATGTGTCTGTGATTCGATTATTTTGATATAGGGTGATTTCATTGATATATCTTGTTTTTTTTTTAATTTTATAGCATATCAGGATATAATTTTGCAAAGTAATTATGGACGTGAGAACTTGCGAAGATCCCTGCTTCAGTTATAAGTCCATCTATGTATCTTCTACTTACGGTCTCAAAAGCAGGATTTAGGATAGTTAAACCCTCTGGAGCGTCCTCCCATACTTCTTTCGGGTCTCTCATTTCAATTTTTTCCAAAATACCAAAGGAAGTTTGAGGATTATATTTTAAAAGAGGGGATGCAACATAGAAGGGTACGTGTTCTTCGTGTGCCACTAATGCCAACAGTCGAGAACCAATTTTGTTAATAATCGTGCCCTCTGAAGTAATAGAATCTGCTCCAATAATTATTAAATCTACTTCGTAATGATTAACAACCCAACGCATAGCACTATCAATTACGTGAATAACTTCAATTCCAGCATCAAGTAATTTTCTGACGGTTTTTTTTCCTTGTAATCTAGGTTGAGTTTCTGTTGCTACGACTTTAAAATGGTCTTTCCCCTGTCTTTTTGCCTCTAATAGGATAGCATTTACGATGCTTGAATGGCAATGAGTCATTATAATGAAGTTATCGTCCGTACTTACATCAGGAATTCTCCTTGCGCCTATTTCAGCTATTTTCTTTTTTGAATTTTGCATCAATAATTTATATTCATCCTTACAACTGGCAATTAATTCCAAAATTTCTTTTATTGATAATGAATCTATTTTTTTTTTTAATCGATTTGTAATATAATTAAGTCCATTTCTCAAGGCAGGCTCAGTCGCCCTCGTCTGGAATAAAATGGTATTAGCTTCTACTAATTTATTAAATAAATCTTCTGATGTAATGGTTTCACCAATTCTTTGCGCGTAATCGCTTAAGAATTGTATTGCACTAATTGCTACATTTGAAGCTCCCTGAATTTCTAAGGATTTAATCTTTTCAGCGTCCTTTAACAATTGTTGTATATTTATTCACCAATTTTTTTAATGTTAATATATAGGATATCTATATTTTTAATTTATTATCTTACTTTAATTGATCTTCATTATCTGAATTCTGGGTCAACTCTAAATCCTTCGGATTTATCTCTATATAGAGAGCTCCAACGTAATCACACGAGGTACATTCAAATATGTTTGGTGTTAACCAACCCGCAACATTAACAGCGGTTTTCAAAGTAGGTTTTTTACACTTAGGACAAATTCTTATGCGTGCCATTTTGCTTTTAATTAATTTTACTGTAATTAGAAATGAATAATTCTTATATTTTTTGATCAATATTCAATAATCACAAATAACATTTAGCCTCTATCATTATAAATACATAGATGTTCCTAAAAAAGTGTTAATATATTTTCTGTGATTTTACAATTTAACTGAAATAATCAACGCTTAACCTACTAAAATGGATGATTTAGAGATAAAACGGAAAAGTATGCCACACGAGCCTGGAGTTTACTTTTTTATCAACAAAAAGAGTTCTATTATTTATGTGGGTAAAGCTCTAAACCTTAGAAAGAGAGTAAATCAATATTTCCAAAAAACAAATTACAACGATCCCTTTTACGAAGAAAAAATTAAGGAGTTAGTTAAAAACATTCATTCTATTGACTTCATCGTTACAGAAAACGAAAAAGAAGCTAAAATCTTAGAAAATATACAAATTAAGAAACATCAACCTCGTTTTAACGTAATAATGCGCGATTCTAAGACCTATCCATGGGTTGGGATATTTTTTTCAGAAAAATACCCTAGAATTCGACTTATAAGAGGACCAGAAAAGTATTCTCAAGAAAATTTGTTTTTAGGGCCTTATACTGATAAAAAGGAAATCAGTAGAATTTTAAGAGATTTGCGAAAAAATTTCCCTTATTGTTCTTGTAAAAATAAAGTAAAAAAAAAAAAAAGGCCTTGTTTGAATTACCAATTGAAGCTATGTCCGGGACCATGTATTGAAGCAGTAACTAAAGACGAATATTTAGAAAATATAAAACAAATAGAGCTGTTTTTAAAAGGTCAGACTGAAGAATTAAAGCGTCAGATTGAAGATAAGATGAAAAATGCGGCACACTTGCAAGATTTCGAAAGTGCAGCTTTTTGGAGAGATAAACTCAACGCAATAGATAATTCTACAATAACTCAAAGTGTTTTGTTAGAAAACAAGGAAAATAAAGATATTATCGGTTACTTTAATGACGAGGGACAAAAATACATAGCGATGGTTATGATTCATATACGTGAAGGAAAGATATCGAATAAAAGTTCCTTTATATTAAATATAAAAGAGAAATTAATTCATAAGGATGAGATTTTCCCTTCAATAATGGAACAGTTTTACCAAAATGTGTCACACAATTTACCCGACACTATTGTTGTTCCGGAATTTTACGATGGAGTAGGCGTATTTAAAGAGATCCTTAAAGATTTTCGTGCTAATTTAAAGATTCGAATACCTATGGAAGAAGAATATGGCTTGCTTCGAATTGCGAATAAAAACGCTAAAATTATTGTTGAGCAAGAAATTCAAATGGAGGAAATTAAAAAGAAAGAGGAAGATCAAATTAAAAAAGCGCTGGAAGAAGCTAAAGAGATTTTTAATTTACCCAAAGCACCTAGAATAATTGAAGGGTTTGATATTTCTAATATTGAAGGGACAGATGCGACTGGATCTATGGTTTATTTTCTTGAAGGGCACCCTTATAATAAAAATTATCGCCATTTTAAGATTCGTACAAAATCTACTCCGGATGATGTCGCTATGATGAAAGAAGTAATTAAAAGGAGATACACCATGATTCTAGAGCGTAATTTAGAGTTACCAGACTTAATCCTCGTTGATGGCGGAAAGGGTCAATTGAACGCAGGACATTCTGTTTTGAAGGATTTAGGCATTGATGGCATTCCAATTATTGGCTTAGCAAAGAAATTTGAGGAAATTTATGTTCCCAACAAAAAGAACCCTATTATTTTGCCTAAAAATTCACAACTTCTTAAAATATTTCAAAGGGTCAGAGATGAGGCTCATCGTTTTGCAGTAAGGCTTCATAAAAAACAACGAATAAAAAGAGTAAAAAGATCTATTTTGGATGACATAAAAGGTATAGGCCCAGCAACTAGAAATAAATTGCTGACAAAATTTGGCAGTGTGGATAGTATTAAGGAAGCTTCTCCTGAAGAAATCACTCAAGTAGTTGGAAAAAAGTTGGCTGATACAATATTAAAGAAGTTGAATAGTTGAAAAAATTTAATTAAAAAAAAAATTTTGGATTGTTTATTTACAAACCTTTACAGATATTCATTCTTTATTTTTGAAAAGATTGTAAATATAATTATCATTGCACCTAATAAAATGAATGTCAACCCTAAATTAACCATAGTTAGATATCCAATTATAGGATAAAGAACTGCTCTTATTAAGCTTGCAATCATATTTATAGCGCTTAACACTGTTGCTCTATTCTCCGTCTCTATTTGTTTATTTATACCTTCTGTAAAGATAAATCTTCTTGAAAAACCCATACCAATAATTATTAGAATTAAAGCAATGCCAATAGGTATCAAATTTATCAATGCCATAGAAATGTATGCAATTCCCGGAATTATTGTATATATTTGGAGAAAGATTTTTTTGTTACTGTATCGTTTTTCTAATCTTGGTATTAAGTTAGTAAATATTATTTGAATTAGAGTCATCGACGCTACTACAAATCCAAAGTATTCCATGTTAAAGTTTAACGCTTCAAGATATAACTGGTAAGTCCAAATAAGAAAAAATACTAAGGATTCCGTAATAACTTGGTTTAATGCTAATTTCCTTAAGATTCGATTTTTTATTAGTTCCGATACTCCAGATTTTACGATTTTAAGATATTTCTCAGACTTCTCTTTCACTAAATCGTGATTAGGTTCTTTAAGTGATATTGATATAATTGTTGCGGCGATAAATGGGAAGAACATCAAGCTCATAGTGAGCTGTAGAGATATCATACCTCCGATTAGTGATCCTATTGGAGCAGATATTCCAATTCCTAGTAACATGTAAGTTCTACTTCGCGCCATAGTTTTTGTGATCTCTTGTTCTCTACCTAGTTTTCTTAGAGTATCGTACGTAAATGCCTGATCCGTGCCAGAAATCAGCGAATATTCAATTGCAAATAATGTTTCCCCAATTATAAACAGTGTAATACTAGGATAACTCGAGTATATCAAAGCAGCTAAAGCTGCTGAAAGAGTTCCTAATATAAGTGATAATTTTCGACTGAAATGATCTGCAATCGCTCCACATGGTATTTCAAAAATTAAAATCACTACAGTGAAATAACTCTGTAAAAACATCACTTCGACAAATGATATTTTTCCCCACATTAGGAAAAAAGGTAATAAAACTCCTGCAATTAGATGGCAACCCATGAAAAATTGAATTAAATAGGATTTCCATATATTTGACTTCCATTTGCTCAAATTTGCCTGCAAATCTTTTATTTCATCTTCTTTAGGAGATTGAAGCGCTCTACCTCCAGTACATTCCTTTAATTTTGACAATTTTTTCACCTATTTTATTAAAAAATTTATATTTACTTTTCTATAATAAAAAACATGTTCGGGAAATCGTATTTGAAAAGTTTGAAGTAAAAGCTATGAAGTAGAATAAGAAAATTCTGCAGGAAAGGTTAGAAATACGATAAATTGAGTCTATTAAGAAAAAAATTCAAAGAATCAGAGAAAAAGCGTTGTTATGTCGTAGTTTTTATGTTTTTTATGGTAAAGTAATAGGATATGTTACCTTACAACCAAAAAACATAATTTTTATGGCTAATGAATTATTCATAGACGGATCGTGGACTATCGTAATTCCACAATAATTCTTTTTCCATCCAGGTACTTTATTAGCCATGACACTTTCAACAAATATGTTTAATATTATACAGATTAATATGACACAATAATTTATAAATTTAGCGTTCGGAAATACCCTTTAATTAGATTAGGTGGGAAAACTATGGGAAATTCTCCTTTTCTATAATTCTTATCTAAACTCAACCAATAGAAAGAGTCTCAATTTAAATCTGAAATTACTAGATTGATAAGTTCAGCTGTGGTTTCACAATAAATTCGGGCTAAAGAATCGCTCTTTGCTTCACTAATAACTCTAATTATAGGTTCTGTATTTGAAGGGTGAATAAGAACGAACCATTCCTTTTCTTTACCGAATCTAAGGTCGTAACCTATTTGGTTAACTTCTTCCCCCTCATCCCTCAATTCTTTCTTAATCCTTTCAATTATTAGTTTTACATCCTTGGTAGCGATTTTTATTCTATTTCTATAGGAAAAGAATTTCGGTAGTTTAGAGACGAGCTTTGATATTTTTTCTCCTGAGTCTACTAGTATCTCAACAATTTTAGCAGCAGCAAAAATTCCATCTCTAGTGTTATTAAAACTTGGGAACATTACACCCCCACACGACCCTTCACCGCCAAAAATTAAACTGTTTTTCGAAGTTTTACTTTGCTCTTTTATTAAATTGTACATTTTTTCAACTAAAAAGACCTCTCCTATTGGCGTTTTTATTACTCGTGCTCCGTATTTTTCAGCAATTACATCAAACATTGAAGAAGACGCTAAATTAGTTATAAAAATGACTTCTTCTGTTTGGTCCTCGTAATTTTTTAATTGGTGTTCCATAATAAGAGCTAAGCCAATATCCTCAGGATAACATATACCATTTTCACCTATAATTGCCAATCTATCAGCGTCGCAATCGTGGGCAAATCCAACATCGCATTTACCTTCCCAAACCTCCATAATTAAATCTTTCAGGTTGTTTTGTATAGGTTCAATCGCTCTTGGAAATTTCTTATTTTTAATTAAATCGTTGTTGATTACCTTAACTTCACACCCCATTCCTTCAAGCATTTGAGGTGTAGCATGTTTGCCCGCTCCTGCTCCCGTATCTACAACGACTCTAAGATTGTTTTTTATTATTATACTTTCAATATTAAGATATTTAAACAGAGTTTGAATATAATCAGGGACAGGATTGAATTTGGAGATGTTTTTCTTTAAATTTCGTTTAGGTGTTTTATAAGATTTCAAATTTATATCTTTTAAGATACGAGCAATCTGTTCTAGATCCTCGTTATGCAAATAAGTCTTTGAAGATAACAGTTTTAAACCATTCCATTCTTGAGGATTATGAGAGCCTGTAATAACAATTCCCGCAGGAATGTTTAACTTATTTTTTGCATGAATAATAATTGGTGTTGGACATACTCCAACATTTACCACGTTAAACCCTGTAGATATTAAGCCCTCAACAATACCCTTTTCAAGAGTCTTTCCACTTGGTCGCGTATCTCTACCTATTATAATTTTTTTATTATCGCCATTAAACCATTCACCAAAAGCGATAGCAATCTTTTTTGATGTTTTAAAATTCAAATCTTTACCTGTAATTCCCCGAATACCACTAAAAGTAAAAATTAAATTATTTATTTCCATAATAAATCGTTTGTAAAGAGAAAATTAGGGTAATATTGGATTTCCTTCTAACTTATACTTCACGAGAGCTAACGCTCCCATTACGCCAATCGTATCCAAAAATTTTGTTACTTTTAATCTTGGAGGGTGATTTATCGTAAATAATACGGGGTCGGTGTTGAGTTGTTCAATAACGGGAGGTAGAATTAAATCGTAATCTTTCATCATAGCTCCGCCGAAATATATTGAAGTACAATCGTAATAATTGTTTACGAGTCCAACTCCCACTTTAATATAAAATATACACTGCCCTACAATGCTCTTAGAAAATTTATCGCCTCCTTTTGCTGCTTGGAAAATTTCCTTCGCCGTAATCTTAGACTCGTCGTTATCAATCATGAACATCAAAATTTTAGAGCTTAACTTAGTTGTTTTTATCGCGTCTAATGCTAGGTTTTTAACTCCCGTTCCTGAACTGTATACTTCCCAACACCCGAAAGCACCACAATTGCACTGATAATTACTCTGTCGATTAACATTTCCATGTCCGATTTCTGCAGCATTCCCATCCTTACCGAGCAATAAATGTCCGTTACAAATAACTCCACCACCAATCCCAGTTGATATTGTAATATAAACTAGATTATCTTTTTCATCGTCACTTGCCTCAAAATAATGTACGCCTAAAACCGACGCGTTACCATCGTTAATTAAATGGATTGGTACTCCTGGAAATCTTTCTTGAATTGGTTTTTTTAGGGGTATTTCTTTAAAACCTAAGTTAGCATTATTGAAAACTTCGCCAGTTTCTGCATCTAAAGGACCGGCTGATGCTAGACCAATCCCTAAAACTTGTTCTTTATCAATATTGTTTTCAACTAACAATTGCGTTATTAAGGAAATTACGGTATTGCTAATTGAAAACTCGTTATCTTTCGGTGTTTGGGCAACTTTAATTATTATATTTTCTTCCTTTAAATCAGAGGTACACAGAGCGACTCGAATCCGTGTGCCTCCAATATCTGCCCCAACGATAAATTCCTTTATTATTATCACCAATTATATTTATTCAAAACTTAATAATAATTTATCTCTATTAAATCGTTATTAATTATTTCTCTAAAAATCTTTACGATCTCTTTTTTTCTTTTTTCGTCAATTGCGTATACAAAGTATTCTGAAGGTATTCTTGCGATTGAATAGAGTTGGACAATATCCGGTTTAATTTTTTTTATAGCATAAGCTAATTGCTTAATATTTTCGTTATTATCATTAGAAATAAAATCTTCTCTGTATGAATTATAAATTAAACATTGAATAGCTAATTTCTTATTTTGCATATCTTTTCTCAATTTAACAAGCGATTCAACAATGATATTAATGTCGCGACAATCTTCATGTGGTCTATTAGTGCTTATCAAGTCGTTTTCAGTAGCGGCGTCTAATTTTGCCAACACAAGATCAAAATGCTTTACTATTTCTCTAACTTCGCTCGAATAAAGAGTACTAGAATTAGTAAAAAGCGTAATAAGGGGAGGTTCGTTGGTCCATTTCAACTCACTTCTAACATCTAAAGTGATTGTGTAAAAATCTAATAAGTTTTCATTGAGCGTAGGCTCTCCTTGATATCCTGTAAAACTTAAACTTTTTAAATGGGGGACATATTTTAATATTGAATTTAGTTCATTTCTAAAGTCTGATGTTGGAGGTAGTTTAATTCTAAATTTTGGGGAAACTAAGTTTTCTTTATTTGTTGCGCCGATCTCACAATAGACACAATCATAAGAACAAACTTTATAATTTAACAGTATATTTATTCCCAAAGAGAGACCTAAGCGTCTTGACTGGAAAGGTCCATAGGTATATTTTCTAGGCATGGGATACGGATCTGTGAAATACTATTAACTAGATCAAATTATTTATCATAATCTATTTATCCTAAAAAATATTGCTTGTAGGCAATATGAACTTAGCTTTTTATATAACTCATCCATTTTCCGCCAAATACTGTTTTTTAAAAACGTAATATGTTTCAATCTCGAAGTGATCTTCTAAAAATTGTCGAACTTGCGATGAATTCATGCCGAAAAAGAGTCTTTGACTAGTTCTATTATGGTTATGAGCTGTAGACTTGCTCCAGCCATACTTATGATAAATGGAGCTAAAGGTTTCATCACATTTTATTTCTTTAATTATAAGTGGTAGGACTAATTCTTTACGAGCTTCTTCCCATGTCGAAAAACCTAATTGATTAAAAATTTGTCTTTTTAAGGCATATCGGTAATAAGATCTTTCATATTCATGTAAATATTTTTCAACCCTTAAATCCTTAAGGGCGTCGTTTTGCTTAAGGTACTGAAAAATTAATTGCTTTAGAAGACTTGCTGGAATCCGTAACTTAGTTATACCTTCCCATCCATCAAGTTTTCCTATAACTGGTAAATTAAGAATGTTTTCTGTATCAACAAGATATTTTAATTTTTGATATGATTTACCACCAAACAATGTTTCAATATATTTTCGAGTGAAACGATTAAAAACATTATTTATTTCATGAAGTTCAAAATGATTTTTTAATAAAAGATAAAAGACAGGTCTTAAAAATTTTATTTGAGCTTCTTCAAATGATCCCCAAAATTGATTAATTCTCCTTCTAACTGTAGTCACACTACATACTATACCAAGTTTTTTTAGTTTTCTTTGAATTTCAGTTTCCATATCGCCTAATGCTATATAGTAAGCAATAGCTACCATTGTTAGGTTCATTTTATACCCTCCTCCTCCTCCTGTATTTGTATTAAGACCAGAACTTATCAGATTATGTTCTGAAATGTAATCAATTTCTCCAGATCTTAAAGAATTTGAGGAAAAATGGATTTCTACAGGTGTTCTTGTAAATCTTGAATTTATTATACCAAAAATTAATCTCCAATTATAATTTTCATTGACTTTAAGATTCTCAAAACCAACTTGATTTAATATGTTATAAATTAATCTATGGAGTTTCCCTCCTTCACCATGCTCAAAAACAGCTTTATAAACATAAGACATCCATCGAGTATTCATCGTATCTGTTGTAAATCCCGCAATGGTTTCACCCTTAGATTTGTCAGATTTTATTTCAGTTATCTCATATACTAAACCATACCATAGATATTTCCCTCTTGAATTAACAATTCTTTCGAATTTGGAAATATCTTCAAAATCAGATCTTTTAAAACTAAACTCTCCGCTCAAGCGTAGTTGCTTAGGATTAAATCCTAATTCCTTGAATGCCCTTAGAATCTCTTTTTTATAGCTCTCAGAAGTGATTTTTGCATATTTTTTAAGAAATTGTTTTCCAAATTTAAATTTTTCATATTTTCGAGATAATTTCTTAATGAATTTAGATTGGGCATTTTTAATCTGAGTAGAATCCCAATCAAGGTGTTTTTTACAGTAGGCTTTAAACCCACGGATTTCCACATATAATTTTAAGTTTAAAGGAGTTATAATTTTAAGTTTTTCGATGTTATTTTTAAATTCTACTTTTTCTTTTTTTGTCATCTCTTCTTTTTTGTACTTTTTGTAGAACTCCATAAATTTCTCTTCCAATTTTTCATATTTGCTGTTATCTTCAATGAGTTTTTCTATCATAACTTTAAATTCACTACTAATTTCGTTTTCTGTGGATTTTTCAATCTTTTGTCTATGGGGTGAATTACTATCTTTTCCTTCTCTGGTTAACTTTTTCATATTTCGCATCGAACTTCTATATTTTTGCGAGAGATGGGTAAAAAATTTGCTACGCACTCGATTAGCAAAAAACCTGTTCATAAGTTGCCACAAATTATTATTAAAATATAATTTAAAAGCCCGAATATTTTCTAATAATTCTAATTGGATCGGACCTAAACCCTGTATTCTTTCTGTTAAGGATTTTAATCTATTCTTTTCTATTTCAGTAAGTTTTTCGCGTTGAGACTTTTCGTATAATTCCAAAAACTTTCGAGTCAAATCCTCGAACTCGTTATAACTCTCAAGGGCTCTTTTTAACGCGATTTTAAGCTCAGCGTTGCATTCTTCCTCGGAAGCCTCTTTTATCCATCGTTTAAGGATTGTTTTCCAACCCTCTTCTTTTTTCTGCTCTTCTTTTACTTCTTTCTTCTGTTTCGCTTTCTCTTTTTCTTCCGATTTTTTTTTCTGTTCTAACCACTGTTTAAATCCTTGTGTTTCCTTATTCGCATAAATTGGTCTTTTCCCAGTCTGTTGTTTATAGAGCCTTTTAGCTCTCTCGTAGTTTTTTTCTATGGTTTTATCCAAATCTTCTTCTTCCTGTTCGATTTTTCTAACTTGTTCGAGGATTTCTTCTAATTCTTGTCGATGATCTTTGCTTTCCTCTATTTCTAATTGCTCTACCACGCCCTCATCTGGAGAAGTAAGTTCTTGCTCTAGTCCTCCTTCTTGACTATTGTTTTCTACTTCGGTCTCGTCAGCGTTTATTTCTTGGGGTATGTCGAGTTCGCGCATAATTTGAGCTACTTGCTGTTCTGTGGAGATCTCTTCTTGTTCTTCGTTCTCTTCGCGTTCTTCTTTTTCTTCATTTTGCTTATTTGCTAGCTCTTCTATGAATTCGTAAAAAAGTTCGGCTTCGAGTTGTTTCTCAGGTTTTTCCATTTTGTTTTTTTATCAGTTTTTTTCATTTTTTATCAGTTTTTTGTTTTATTTTTTTATTTTTTTATTTTTACTATATTTTTTAAATTGTTTTTTGGTAGATTTCAAATAAAATCGTACTGATCTAAATCTAAACGAATTAAACGAGTACTCGTGATATAATAGCTTTTTGTAAAATTTCTGGAATCGATTTGATTTTCTCTTTTATCTTAACCATCATTTTTTGTTCTTTTTAGAATTTCAGGTCTTAACTTCGCAAGATCGCTCTAAACCACATCTTATGAGGTATAAGGTTACTAACAATAGCATTACAGAGCTGAGATCCTTAGAAATTCTAATTTTAATTAATCCTAACAATACTGATTAAATAGAGCAAATTACTATTTAAATTTTGCCCAAAATACGCAATCAAAAGGTTACATGAAATAAGATGGTTGCAAGAGTAATAAAGTCGCCTAAATCGTATTAAGGATGATTTTAATGATCTGTACTATAAATAGAAATGATAGTTAAAAGAAATTAGAGTTTTAAAACGCAATTCATAAAAAGGCGTTCTTATTGCTATAATTTTCAATAAAATCTCTGCTTGATAATATAGATGAGATAAATACTGCAATTTTAATTCGTGGACATAAATACTGGAATTAAGAATTCTTTTTTTAAGAGCTAATACTCACTTTTATTATTAAAACACATAACCACATCGTTTACATATGTGTTTTTTAGCATAAATAGGTACAATAGAAATATAAGACGAAATTTTTGACTTGTCCTCGACTAGTTTAAAGTTTTTTTTACCAATCGTTCCGCACATTGGACACCAAATCTCCTGTTTCAGTTTTAATTTCCAACGAGAACTAACTCTCAGTTGAGAATTTTTTGAGGAAATATACCTTCTCTTCTCAAGAAGATAAGACAGATTCTCTCTAAGAAAGTCGAAATCTCCGTTTTCGATATACGTAATATTAAAGTCGATAAAATTACGGATTTGGTTCTTAGCTGATTTATCTATTTTATCAATGTTAATATCATAAATGGAAAATAAATTTTTAATAAAAGACGCTATTTTTTTCAAGAGCAAATTTGAATTTGATAATACCCCGATAATAATATAAGTTAGATCGCCTTTTTCTAATGAGAAGCATTTGGGAAGTGAAAGTGCTTGCTCCCATCTTCTGGGAAAATTGCATTTTTCAATATATGGGGGATAGATATCTAAAATTTTATGATCAAGGTTTCCTGAAAAAAAGCTTTCAGCAATATAATCTACCTTGTTTTCTACTTCTAAATATGCAAGGTCAATGTTTGAATATACTTGTTCTTTCCCTTTAAAAATTATTCCGAAATAATCAATCCATTGCTTCTTAAATCGTTTGTTGAGTTTCGGATCTTTTCGATTTAGACCATGTGATGTTATTAGTGGATTAAAAGTTCTAATATTTATACAATCTTCGTAGTGAATATAACGTAACGGAAAATTACACTCTGAACAATAAAAAAGATCTTTTACTCTCGTTTTGGTTTGCTTTAATATCTTGAAAAAATCACGGGTAAATGTATTTCCACACTGGTTACATGTTACATCTTCTTTTCCGTTGGAAATTTTTAGTATAGCATTTGTTAAAATTGCGACTATCTTCTCTCGATAAACAGGATTAGACGCATCAATACCGTAAAATTCTATGCCTTTATCCCAAATAAGCTTTTCGCAAAATTCGGGAGTGAACCTATTAGGCATATCTTGACAGTTTGCGATCCCTATCACAGACTTATTTTTATAGTTTTTATCCAATATTTCATTTAGAATTTCGTTATAATGATACCTACTCATATTTTCAAAAGTTGAATCCGTTACTATTAATACTATATCCGAGGCCTCTAACACCTTTTCCCATGAAGATCGAAAGATTTCTGTTCCCGCAAAATTCCACAACATAATTGAACGGGTTACCCCATTGTATAACGTTATGTCAACGATGGTCATGGGAACATATTTAGACTTAATATCGTTTCCACAAATTAATTGTAATAAAGCAATCCCTCCAAATCCAATTATTGAAACCTTAATACTACCTAAAATTATATCATCAATGATTTTTTTAAAATCATCGAATGTTGCTCGATTTTCTCCCACATTCTCATCATAGATAGTTTGATCATACTTTTCAATAAATTTTGTTCTTATACTCAAAATTTTCGAATTAATATTAGAATCATCATCATCTAAATCCGAACAAACAATAATAATAATCCTATTAATTACACTATAGAAATATTTAAACTTCTCTGTTTGCGTATATTTAATCTCGCTTTGGCTAATTTTTTCCTTGAACTCTAAAAATGAACTTAAAAAATGAGTTAATAAGTCTCTATCTACATCAGTAGTTCCATATTCTCTAAAAAGTAATGATTTTCCATTTTTGGTAAGAATATTTACGTAATGAATCAACTTTTACACTTACAAAAGTTTTTTTAATATAAGTATCAATTTTTAAAAAACCACTCTCAATATTAAATATGTTTATTTTTGTTGATGAAAAGAAATGTGAAACATAAAAATTCCAGATGTAATATTAAAAACTACACTTCAAACAAGGTTTTTCATAAAAGATAAAATAATTCTAAAATTCAGCTATGCTTTAATTTAATGTGATTTTTAATTAAAACAACTAATGTAAAGTTTTTAATTTCAGGCCTTAACCCCGCAAGATCGCTCTAAACCACATCTTATGAGGTATAAAGTTAATAACAATAGCATTACAGAGCTGAAATCCTTAAAAATTTTAATTTTAATTTATTCTAACAATACTGATTAAGTAGGGTAAAATACTATTTAGATTTTGCCCAAAATATGCAACCAAATAATTTTCGGTAAATATTCTCCGTAATCAAATGGTTATATGAAAATAGATGGTTGCAAGAATAATAAAATCGCCTAGATCGGAATATAATCAAGTTTTATGATCCGTACTATAAATATAAATGTCGATTATAAAGAAAATAGAGTTCTAAAACGCAATTCATAATAAGGCGTTCTTATTGCTATAATTTTCAATAAAATCTCTGCTTGATTCAAGTTGGATTTGGCGAATTCTCTCGCAAATGTTCTCCAAGCAAGATTCTGGAACTTTTTCTCTCCCAAATTCGCGTAAAATAGCTTCCTTGATAGGATCGTCTTGATTCAGAACCATGCTCTGGATAAACTCAGAGATGATTAGCGATATTGTTCCAAATGAAGCTTTCATTTTTCCCTCTCTTCTCAATTTCTTAATCCACATCTGTTCGAGCTCGGAAAGGTAAGAACACGCTAAGGTGTATATAAAATCCACTCCCTTTGCGGTAATATCGATAGCTCGTTTTCCCTCATCCCAATGACTTTCTATCAGTTGTGTGTTTTCCAACTTATCTAAATACTTTGAGACGACTTAGTGTTTTTTGTAATTAAAGTGATCCATAATGT
>JAHQWH010000066.1 GCA_029856105.1 Promethearchaeia archaeon
TTTCGATTGTTGTTTGGTTAAATTGAGCTCTTTTACAGTTTTTAAAGTATTTTCCTTTTCCCATACAATTCGATAGATAGCAATTAAATACTTAGCAATATCAGAACTACCAGAAACGAGATGTTTATTTGTAGAATTAAGCCTTCGCTTTAAAATATAATTTATTTTATTCCAATATCGAACAATTTCGTAATAATAATGAACAATCTGAGGGTTGCTACGGTAATTCCCAGAAAGAGTACCAGGTTTTCTCTCAACAAATTTGGATAATAATATCACTAAATCATTCAATGTCTGCTGATTAATATTTAGCACGCTCTAATATTGGAATTTTATTTACAGCTTTTTTGTTCAATAATGTTTAAACTAAAAAGAAATAAAAAAATTAGTATTTATTTTTTAACGAAAGTATAGAGCTTATAATTTGATCTCTCGATTCCTTTCTACCCGCAATTCCAAAGCTTAATAAGCTAGAAACAAAGAAAAATTTCCTTTCTTTTTGAATCTGTTCAGCAACTTCTACCAATACTTTTTCAAGAGTATTTAATTTGAACACATCTCGGTAACTTAACTATCTTGGTAACACCCAATTTAATGTTTCATATAATCTTTTCACGGCAAATTTTGGTGAAAGATTGCTATTAAATAATATATAATACAAATGGAGAATCGAGTTTTTAAAATTTAGTCTTCTAATCAAATAGAATATTTATTAAAATTAGCCAATTAATTCTTTAATTAAATCTTCTAACTCTTTTTCATTTATCCATTTTTTTTTTGTAATAATTTAAGAACTAATTTCTTCTTTTTTTCTATTTATTTTATCATTTATATTTAAAGCCCTTTTGATATTTTCAAATAGTATAATCCCAAGTGTAGTTAAAATAACTTCAGGAATTAGTACTTGGATAAACATAAGCATTATCGGTAAAGACAGGACAAAATTCAAAACAAATGCAACATAAAGGGACATAATAAGAGCATACAAAATTCCTCCTAGAAATTTTAAAACTCCTTTATCCTTGAAATATATTATACAATAAAGTGCAGGAACATTTACAATACAGCTAATAAGATCAATTAGACCTAATGGGGAAGATAAATTAACGAAAAAAACACCAATGACATTGCCAATTAAACCTTCAAATGGGAAAATAATACACATTCCAACAATTAATTCTGCAACTCTAAATTGCAAACCTAAAAAACTAATCGCTTGAAATACATAACCTAAAGTAATATATAATGCTGCTGTAATAGCGGTTAAAGCTACTTTTAAAGAAATATTATCTAAGTTATAACCTCTAAATGTTTTTTCATGTATATCAGTTTCAATACTCATTATTTTTAACCTCTACGAATACACATTCAAATAATTTTTTATCTACAATATTCAATTTTTCTAATAATAATAATCTACTGTTATGTTAGTTATATATTTTTCAAATCAAATTTTAATTAACCTATAACTTCTATTTAGGATACATAATACAATATTAATTCATTTAACCTAATATTTTCTTCCTTTTTGATTAATTAGCAATTAGAATAACAATAGCGTTTTAAATTTCTTTCTTAATAACAGAAAATCTTGACGCATTATTTTTCGCTAAAAATTGAAAAAGCTTACTAAAGGAAAAAATTTGTGGATAAGAAACATATTTAGCTACATTCCAACTCTCGCTTTAGATAGCGTCATTTTTGTCAGTATAGCATTTGGTGAGCTTTTATCGATTTGGGCTATAATCTTGGGTCAACTATTAACTAAATAGTTTTTTGAACAATAGATACGCCTTTTATGTATTTATCAAGGGGAATTATTAGCGGTAAAATTAGTATTTTAGGAAATCTGTTCGCTAAACCTGCGAAAGAATAAATTAAAAATAAGAAATAAAAAAAAATTTTAAATAAGATTATTTTCTCTTTTTCATTATTACGAAAATCAGGATTACCGACATACCCATTGAAACACCGAGTAAGATTGGAATTTCAAAGCCAGGAATCTCTGCGGCTGTTGGTAATTCAATAGAAAATTCGTAAATCGTATTAGTTTCGTTATCTTGTATTTTATAACCAATCCAAGCTCCGTATGTGGCATCATAAGTCCAAGTTTCAGTGCAATTTTCAAGATATTGGAATGTCAAATCGAATGAAAAATCACCTGCATCTGCATTGTGAACTACTGTATTTCCTATGTTCCCCCATTTAGGTTCCCAAACAAAAGCGCCTAAGTATTGTGCTACAGATGTTGGAAGTTGAGCAAGAAATGCCCCTGCTGTGTGCATGGATATATTGTAAGGAGCCCCCCAGAAGAGACTACCGAAAGTATTAACGAAGCTAGTGAGATTTGTTGGGTCATAGAAACTGGTCACAATATCTCCAATTGAATCGGGTATAGCGCTAAATGTTCCCGTTGTCCAATTCCAATTACTTGTATTATATGTAGTAACAATATCTGTTTGAAAAAAGGTAAATTCATCACTAAAATTTACACTATTTACTAAAGATTTTTTTCTTGCACCTACATTAGCAGCTCCCAGTCCAAAAATTTCAATAACATCAACCCAGGATGATCCAAAGAGATCCTCTAAACTCGCATTATTTACTGTTCTAACTTTTAAGGTTTTCACATTCCCAGCAGCTCCGTGGAAGGTATAATCACCAACTTGTGGAGTGACTGTAGGAACAAAAGAAAAGGCAATCGAAATAGACATTAAAATTAATAATATAATCTTCGTTTTTTTCATTATTAACCCTCAATTTTTGTTTTTTTATTTAAATTAATTATTAATCTATATTTCATTGGTTATCTATATAAATATTACCCTTAGTTAGGAATTAGATAATAAATATCATAAAATTACATCTTACTTAATATCAGATACATAATTAGCATTGGAAGATATTTTTCTAAAGGTAAATTTATTAAATAAAAAGGGAGTATTTTAGTATATGGAATATTATTCTCCAGAAAAAAACATAGAAATATACTATCAAATTAGCGGAAATGCAAAAGGACCTAAAATGGTCTTAATCCATGGTCTTTTTTTAAATAGTGATTGCTGGAAATTTCAGCTTCCTGTTTTTGAGTCCAATTATCACATTTTGAGGTTTGATCTCCGTGGACACGGAAATTCCACTAAACCAAAGAAACGCTTCACAATCCGTAATTATGTAGATGACATGCTAAGCTTATTAAATCACATCAATTGGACTCAAGATCTTTATTTGGTGGGTCATTCGTTAGGGGGTATGATTGCTTTAGTTTATGGTCTAGAAAATCCATCCCATGTTAAAAAAATGGTCGTAGCGGATAGTTTCTGTTTTATTAGTCAAGAAGCAATTACAGATGTATTAGGACGTGTCAATAGTAGTAAATTGGAAAAATTTGCTATAGGAATCGGCGTAAGAGGGTTAAATCCTTATAATGACGAGATAGCAAAATTTGTCGCTAAATTAGTAACAGATCATATGACAAAAAAGGACTGTCTACAAGCAACCGCAGCTTCCGCAGGATTTAATATTTGCGAAAATTTGAAGAATCTAAACATTCCTGCTTTAATTTTAGTAGGAAAAAAAGACATTACTACTCCAGTTTGGGCAAGTGAAATGATTCACGAATGGCTCCCGCAATCTGAATTACTAATCATTCCAGATGCAGGTCATTTAATCATACTCGATCATCCTAATGAATTTAATGATCTCGTTTTATCATTTTGGAAGAAATAAAAAGAAATTAATCGTTCTTACCCCATTTAATTACGCCTGCATTCCATGCCCATCCTATACCTGCAGCTGTAAGTACAACAATATCTCCGTTCTTAATTTTTCCACTCTTTATTCCCCGTTCTATTGAGATTATTCCATCATTCTGGCCATTATGTCCTATATCTTCAAAATAAGTCGATTGCTTATATGGATCTACGCCCACTGCTTTTGCTACATATTCAAACGCGCTCCTTTTCATGTGTAAAAGAGCTAAATAATCGATATCATCTCTACTATATCCTGACTTTTTTAAAGCATCCTCTATAACTCTAACAAAAGAATCCATCGAAAACTTATCTAATCTTTCTTTTAACCCTTCAGGGTCTGGCACATCCAGATAGATTTGTCGATTCTCAATTGCTTCAGCTGAGATAGGTTGTATTGTACCCCCAGCAGGTACATACACATCATCAGCAAATCTCCCATCTGAAATTGCTGATATTCCTAAAATCTCGTTTATCTTATAATCTGCTCTAATGATAGCGGCAACTCCACTCGCAGCAAGATTAATCATAAATCTCGATCTTAAGTTTTTATAATCAATTAAATCCGAATTTCGATATCCACTAGCTACTAATACTCTTTTGATATTTGAATCAGTTTGTATTAAGCTTTTTGCTAGAAGCATCCCAACCAAAAAAGTACCGCATCTTTGATTTATGTCAAAAGCCCATGCTTTAGAAGGATTTCCTAATAATTGTTGTAGTTTAATACCATAAGTCATCATCGGTCTTTCAGCGTACACTTCCCCTGCCCAAATAATAAGATCAAGATCTTCTGGAGATAAATTAGCTCGTTCGAGAGCTTGAAAGCTAGCCTTTGCCCCCATTGCAACAGTGTGATCGTCAGGACCAGGAACCGTTTTACTCTTTAACCCAAATTTCTCTTCTATTATGTTTTTAGGAATTCCCGTTTTTTGAGAAATGTGTTCACTCGTGTGTCTTTCTTTAGGAATGTACACCCCCCAAGCCTCCAATCCAACAGAACGATAATTCAAGAAAAAACTCACCTATCTAACTCACGTTTTAAGATTTTTCCAGTAGCACTAGTAGGTAAACTATCTCTTATTTCAAAAAATTTTGGAACTTTATATCTAGCTAATCTTTCATTTAAGTATTTTCGAATCTCCTCTGAAGATGTTGCCCTTCCAGGTTTTAAAGTTATAAAAGCTTTACCAACTTCGCCCCATTTTTCATCTGGTACACCAATCACTGCAGCTAAATCGATCGATGGATGTTTAAATAATAATTCTTCAATTTCAACGGGGTATATATTTTCTCCTCCACTAATATACATTTCTTTCCTTCTTCCTACAATGTAATAGTAATTATCTTCATCTTGTTTTGCTAAATCACCTGTATGTACCCATCCATCTATTTCTATTGTTTTTTTAGTTTCCTCAGGTTCATCCCAATATCCTGAAAATATATGAGGCCCCCTTAGCAAAAGTTCTCCTACTTCTCCTTGTTTTACAATTTTATTTGTTTTGGTATCAACGATTTTCATATCACAATGAAATACTGGTAAGCCAACAGATGTCGGTTTTTGCGTGATAAATTTCTCAGGTAAATAAAAGTTATTAGGTCCAACTTCTGTTAGACCATATCCCATCTTAAATGTTTTATTCCTAGCCCAATAATTTTCCATAATAGTAATTGGGCATGGTGCTCCACCAGATATGAATATTCTCACCGAATCAAGATTTGCAGAATTAAATTGAGGACTATTTGCCATGGTATGAAACATTGTTGGGACACCAATTACAATAGTGCAACTCTCTTTATCAATAATTTTTAGAGTTTCTTCAGGATTAAAATCTCCCATCAATATTGTCTTTGCCCCTAAATGGTAAAACGGGACTAATAATACATTCCATCCTCCTGTGTGAAATAATGGAAAAAGGAGAGGTTGTATATCCTCCGAATTTAAACTCCATGAAACAATAGTATTTATAGAATTCCAAAAAATAAGCCTATGAGAAAGAACAGCTCCCTTTGGTAAACCTGTTGTTCCACCTGTAAATAGTATAAGATGAGGATCTTCAAAATTAATGATAGGTTTTTCAATTTCTGATTTTGAGACTTTCTTCATTAATTGTCGAGTTGTTGGATCGTTTTGGATAATTTTTTCTCCCATTACTATATTATTAGCTATGAGGTTTTTATTTTTTATATCTGTAACTTGAGATTCTAATTTTGGATCGTAAAAAAATATTGATGGTTTTGTCTTTTTAATAAGGTATTCTAATTCTTGAATTGATAATCTCACGTTAAAAGGAACAAGAATTGCTCCAATTTTTCCTGTAGCTAAGAATAGATCTATACATTCAATCCTGTTAGTAGAAAACACAGCAATACGATCTCCTTTAGAGATTCCGTGATCCAATAAGACTCGTGCTAATTGATTCGCTCGGATATCAAGCTCTTTATAAGTGTAGATTTTCTTTTCGATATTATCAAAAATAGCTTCTCGATTTGGGGTTAAACTCGCACGTCGTCCTGCCCAATCTCCAATCCATAAAAATTCTTTTGATATTGAAGATTCTCCATCTTTGAACATTGTAGAAATCACCTATACGGCTCTATAGATAGGCCATTTTCTCCAAACATAAGCAAACAAGATTTCAATCCAAAGAAACCACAAAAGAAAAGGAGTTGGATTCATTTTCCAGAAATCTGTAGAATCTCCAAATATAATTGGCGATAAAAGATAATAGCCTAGAAAACTCAAAGTTCCAATAATAAAAACCAACAAAAATCTAAATAGAAAATTCTTCCATTGAGTAAATTTTTTTGGCCAATTGTCAAAAAATAAAGATACTAATACCACAGCACATA